>NZ_FOJJ01000039.1 GCF_900111775.1 Desulfuromonas acetexigens
GCACCAGGCCCAGCGAAGAGGCCTGCACCGTGCCTTTCATGGAGCTAGGCCAACGCACCCCCGATTTCAGCTTTTTGCTGAAAAACCGTGTCAAGAACTTTTTTCACTGCCCTGCTGAATAGTTACACAAAAACAAAGCTTTATCGGGTTCACGAAGTCAACTCTTCGCTTTTCCTCGGTGTGCTCGGTGCTCTCTGTGGTGAAATCGCTTTCACGCTAATTTCCCTAAACTTCTCGCCAGCTCCACCCCCTGCCGCAGCTCGGTGGCGACGGCGTCGACCTTGAGTTCGGCGGGGAGTTCGGGAAGCAGGCGGAAGGCGCCGCCGCCGAGGATGATGCGGGGCGCGGCGGAGCCGAGTTCGGTCCGCGTCCGTTCGACCAGTTGGATAACCTGGGGCAGGTTGAAGAGCATGGTGGCGGAGATGCCGAGGAGATCGGCCTGGTGGTCGCGGGCCGTTTTGAGGATGTCGTCCAGGGGCATGTCGGTGCCGAGAAAGCGCACGTCCCAGCCGTCCGCTTCGAGCAGATCGGCGACCATGTTGGACCCCACCTGATGCAGTTCCCCCTGGACGCCGGTGATGACCGCTCGCCCCCGGCGTTCCCTGGCGACGGGCAACCGCTCGTAGACTCGCGCCACCACATATTGGGTGATGGCCGTGGCCATGTGTTCGTCGGCGACAGTGATGCGGTTGGCTTCCCAGAGGCGGCCGACCTCGTAGAGCGCTTTCTGGAAAATCTCCACATAGAGATCGCGCAGATCGTGCCCCGCGTTGTGGGCCTCAAGGACGATGTCGACGGCGGCCTCGCGGCGACCGGCGAGAATCGCCTGCAGAAAGAGCCGGCGACTGAGGGCCAGGGGATCGTTCGTCTCCCTTTTGCCTTCCGTTTTCTCGGCGGTCAGGGCGGCAAATTCGCTTCCGGCGGCGAGGGAGATTTCCGGCATGGGGTCTCTTGGGCTCATTGCGGTGGACTTTCCCGCTCCACCCGATTGCGGCCGCCGTCCTTGGCGCGATAGAGGGCGGCGTCGGCGCGGGACATGAGACTGTCCGGGTTGCTCCCCGGCGGCAGCAAGGCGACGCCGAAGCTGGCGGTGATCTGTTTTGGATAGCCGTCGATGGCCAGTTCCGCCACTTCCCGGCGCAGGCGTTCGGCGATTTCGACGCCTTTATCCAGATCGGTTCCCGGCAGCAGCAGGGCGATTTCCTCACCGCCGACGCGGGCGACAAGGTCGTAAGGGCGCACGCTCTTTATCAAGGCGGCCGTGACCGCGACCAGAACCTCATCCCCCGTTTCGTGGCCGTAGTCGTCGTTGACCTTCTTGAAGTGATCGAGGTCAAGCATCACCAGCACCAACGGCGACTTCATCCGTGCTCCCCGCTCCGCCTCGAAGCGCAGCCGCTCATTGAAGGCCCGGCGGTTGGCGGCACCGGTCAGGGGATCTTTCAGGGCGAGTTCCTGAATGGTGCGATAGGCTTCGAGCAATTGCCGGTTGCGCTCTTGCAACTCGCGGTTCTTGCGGGTGTTTTCCCGGCTCAATACGGCCAGCTGATTGTTCAGCTGCAAGAGTTCGTCGGCGAAGGCAGCGGTTTTGGCGGCGGGATTTTCGGCGACGAAAAGAACGCCCCGAGGGTGGCGGACCAGATGGCAGCGCAGTGTCGTCGCCCCCTGCAGAGGGCTGTGCAGATTGAGCAGAAACTCCTCGCCGCGCTCATCGTCCCCGCCCACCAACCGTCGCCGCAGTTGCGCGCCGTCGGCTTCGGTCAGATGGGCGGCGAGGGGCCGGTTGCGGCAGTCGTCACCGCCCAGGTGCAGCAGGCGCGGCACCCCGGGGCTGTGGGCGCGGATGATCCCCTCCCGGTCGAGGAGCGCGCAGAAAAGAAGGTCGCTGCCGAGGAGAAAATCGGCCAGCTGATTCAAGGAAGCGTCTTCAGGTTTCATCGCGTTTCAGTCCGTCAGGTAGTTGGCGATGCAGTGCGCCGGGGAGGGTGAAGCGGAAGCAGCTGCCTTTTCCCGCGCCTTCCGATTCGACCCAGATGCGGCCGCCGTAAAGTTCGACAATCCGCTTCACCAGTGCAAGACCCAGGCCGCTGCCTTCACTCTTGGCGTCGAGCTTTTCGAAAAGACCGAAAATTTTCTCCCGGTAGCGGGGATCGATCCCCATCCCGTTGTCGCGCACGAAAAAAACGATCTCGCCTCCCGTCTCCTCCACGCCCAGCCGAATTCGAGGTGCGCCCTGATCTCCCATGTACTTGACGGCGTTTTCGATCAGATTCTGCCAGATCTCCAGCAGGCGCGGACGGTCACCGAAGAGCTTCGGCCCCTGCTCATCCCTTTCGATCCCCACTTCTTTCTCGGCCAGGGGGCCGGCCATCAGCGAGAGGACTTCTTGCAGCAGCTGGTCGAAGGCGATTTCTTCCGGCGGATTGACGAGTCGCCCGATGCGCGACATTTCCAGCAGTTCGTCGAGCAGTATGCCCATTTTTTCCGCTGCCCCGCGCATGTGGGCGATGTCCGTCTCAATCCGCTCCGCGTTGTCCGAGGCGATGTCCTGCTCGAGAAAGCCGAGAAAGGCCTTGACCGTGACCAGCGGGCTCTTGAGGTCGTGGGAAACGGTGTAGTTGAAGCGCTCTAGTTCGCCGCTGCGTTCTTCCAGTTCCCGTGCCTTCTGTTCAAGGGCGATTTCCGCTTCTTTGCGGGGAGTGATCACCTCGGTATAGAGGACGATGCCGCCAATGCTCCCATCCCGTTCATGCCAGGGGCGGCACTGCCAGCGCACATAATCGACCCGGCCGTCGTCCCGCTCGAAAGGCTCGTCCTCGGCGCCGAGCACCTCCCCGGCCAGAGCCCGGCGATGAACTTCGCGCCATTTTTCGGGAATCTCGGGGAAGATTTCGTAATGGTGCTTGCCAATAATATCCCGGTGCTTGACCCTGTAATCGTTCAGGAAGCGGTCACTGACAAAAAGAAATTGGAGGTTTCGATCCAGGACGGCGATGGCGTTGGGATCGTGTTCGATGATGTAGTTCATCAGCTCGTGCCAGTGCCCGAGCCGGGCCTCCGCCTCTTTGCGGGGGGTGATGTCGTGAATGATGGAATACATGTAGACCCGACCGTCGAACTCGACGGGACCGGAAAAGACCTCGACCTCCCGAACCTCGCCGCCAGCCAGGCGGTGGAGGAATTCGAAATGGTTGCGCCGCAGCTGTCGGGCCTTCTCCATTTCAGCGCGGATCGCGTCCGGGGGCAGGGTGTTGAGGTTGGCAAGGGGCATGCCCCGCAGTTCTTCCGGGGAGTAGCCGTAATAGTCTTGAGCGGCGGGGTTGGCGTCGATGATGTTGAGCGTTTCGGGGTCGACGAGCAGCATGACCGAATGGTGGTTGGCGAAGAGGCTGTGATAGCGGGCCTCGCTCTGGCGCAGCCGGACTTCGGCCTGATGACGTTCGGCCAGATGGTTTTGCAGACGCCTTCGGCTGAGGCCGATGCCGAGCATCCCCAGGGACCAGAGCCCGCCATAGCCGATGAGGTGGAAAAGGAGATAGGTGCGCAACTCCGCCCGGTAGGGGGCCCAGGGGATGGCAACGCTGATGCCGCCGCGGATGTCGTCCACCTGGTAGCCCTGGGCGGCATGGCACTTGAGACAGCCGACATCGACGATCATCGGCCGCATCAGACGCAGGTAGGGGTCACCGTCGATGCTTTGCAACGCCGAGCGCTCGCTTTCGCCGCGCTCGAAGGCTTCGAGCGTGGCGATTTCCCAGGGATCGGGGGCATTGCCCGGGCGAATCGGCCGCAGGCTGGTGATGTGGGCGCGGGTGCCGAAGGTGTCGTCGGCCAGTTCGTGGATCTGGCGCAGCATGTAGGCGGGGTTGATCAGGGTCAGGGGGCGCCCCGAGGGGGTTTCGATGTCCCGCTCGGGTACATGGGCGAGGTTGGCGTTGGGCGGATTGCGGGGGGAAACGGGGGCGTATATGCCGCCGTGGCCGGTCGCCCACTTGCGGAAGGTGAGATCCTTGGCGTAACTGTGACGGGCGGCGGTGCGGGCGTTGTTCAGCGCCGACTGGCGGGCCTGATAGTAGTCCCAGCCGGCCAGGAGGCATATGAGTAGGCTCCAGCAAACAACGATCAGGACAAAGGAGTCGGCAAATTGCCCAGCCCCGGTCGCTTGCGCTTCCGGGGGGGTGGTCGGCCTGTCGCTGGAAGGTTCGGTCATCGCCGTACTCTACCTTTCCGCTGAAGGGGGGAGGTCTTTTACGGCATCAGTCCTTCCCACGTACCGTCAGCACCGGCACGGTCGAGCGGCGCACCAGGCGTTCGGCGGTGCTGCCGACCATGACGTGTTCCAGGCCAGTGCGGCCGTGGGTGCCGACGACGATGAGGTCGGCGTTGACTTCCTTGGCCTGGCGGATGATTTCCTGGAAGGGGATGCCCATCACGACGGCGTTGGTGTAGGGGACGGTAGCGGCGAAGTGCTCCCTGCAGAAGTCCTCCATCGCCTTGAGCGACTGGATTTCCACTTCCCGCTCCAGCAGGGCCATGGATTCAGGCTGAATCATCGTCTTGCGGCGGTCGGTGAACTCGCCGAGAACGTGCAGCACGTGCAGTTCGGCCCCGGCCAGTCGCGCCAGCAGCAGGGCGTATTCGGCGGCGGGGAGCGAGCTTTCCGAGAAGTCGGTGGCGTAGAGAATCTTGGTGATGCTTTTCATGACAGCCTCGTTTCGCTGAAGTTTCATTGTTCGCTTGTCCGTGTTCAAGCGGGAGCGGCTACCATCCGGTCGCGCCGGTTCTTGGTCCACTGCATGAACCAGACCATTCCCACCAGGCCGATGCCGATGATGTCGGTGCTGATGGTCGGCCAGTAGAGCAGAACCGTGGCCGGAGCGAGGATCAGCCATTCGAGGATGGACGTCCGGCGAATCCAGTAGAACATGGTCAGCGACGAAAAGGCAATGGTGCCGAGAGTCGCTGAAACGAAGCTCATGATGATGCGGATCGGCGTCGGGCTGATCTCTCCCTTTACCAGCACCTCGCCGGGGTTGACCATGGCGCCGGGGGTCTTGACGACCTGCGTGACCTTGGCGTTCTTTTTCGCCCGAAGTTCGATGGTCTGGTCGCCGGCGAGCAGGACGGCGACCAGATCGTCGGGCTGGTATTCACCGCCCTCTTTGACCTCGATCTTCAGCACGGTGGCAAAGGGGGCGCCGTTTTCCAGTTCCGGCACCTTGACTTCATTGAGCTTGCCCTGAAAGAGGATCGACGGGGTGAAAGCGAAGAGCACCGGCATGACGTAAAGGAGCTTGGCGAACTTGAAGGAGGTCCAGCCGGTCTTCCAAGGGTCGGCGCCGGCGATGGCCGCGCCGGCGTAAGCCGCGACGCAGACCGGTGGCGTGATGTTGGAGTCCTGGCTCAGCCAGTAGACGATCATGTGCGCGCAGACCACCGGCACCCCGAAATTGCCGAGGGCGGGAACGGCGAGGACGGCGACGATCAGGTAGGCGGCGGTGACCGGCACGCCCATGCCGAGGACGAGGGAGGCCAGGGTGATGAGAATCAGAGCCAGAATCAGGCTGTTCCCGGCCATGGTAATGATGATGTCCGAGAACTTGAGGCCCATGCCGGTCAGCGAGATGATGCCGACGATGACGCCGATAACGCCGACGGTGGCGCCGATGATCAGGGTGTTGCGAGCGCCGGTGAGAATCGCTTCCCAGATCTCTTTGGGACCCATGCGCGTCTCTTTTTTCACCCAGCTGATGGCGATGCAGGAGATGGTCGACCAGAAGGCCGAGAAGCCGGGGGAGCGCCCCATGATCATGAGAATGGTCATCAGCACCAGGGGGATGGCAAAATACCAGTCGTTCTTCAGCACCGTGCGCCAGGGGGGCAACTCCTCATCCACCCCTTTCAGGCCAAGCTTGGCCGCCTCGAAGTGGATCATGCAGAAGACCGAGAAGAAGTAGAGCAGCGCCGGTCCGACCGAGATCATCATGATGTAGGAATAGGGCAGGCCGGTCAATTCGGCCATGAGGAAGCCCCCGGCGCCCATGATCGGCGGCAGGAACATGCCGCCGATGGAGGCGGCGGGCTCGATCGCCCCGGCGACGTGGGGCTTGAAACCGGCCCGCTTCATCAGCGGGATGGTGAAGGCACCGGTCGAAACGGTGTTGGCGATGGCGCTTCCCGAAACCGAGCCGAAGAGGGCCGAAGCGATGACCGCAACCTTGGCCGGGCCGCCGGTGCTCTTTCCGGCCAGGGAGAGGGGCAGGTCGATGAAGAAGCGTCCGGCCCCGGATTTCTGCAGAAAGGCGCCGAAAAAGATGAAGAGGATGACGTAGGTGGCGAGAACATTGGCCATGACCCCGAAGACGCCGTTGGTGGTGAGAAAGAGGGAGGTGGCCATGCGCTCGATACCGAAACCCCGGTGCGCCAGGATCTCCGGCAGGTGCGGGCCGAAGTAGGCGAAGGCGAGCATAATGGCACCGATCAGGGTCATCGACCAGCCGAGCACCCGCCGGCAGACTTCCATCGACAGGAGGATGCCGGCGATGCTGATCAGCCCGTCCAACTCGTTTTCCGCTCCGGCCCGATAATTCAGCGCCTCGAACTGGCTGATCCAGTAAAAGACCGCGCCCCCGGCGGCGCAGGCGAAGAGGATGTCGCTCAGGGTCGGAACCTGGCGCCAGCGCCGCATGATCCAGCCGTCACAGAAAAAGAGCCCGACGGCGATAGCGACGCTGCCGACGCCCAGCGGCCACAGGGCCAGGGCGGAACCAAGGCCCGCATCCCCGACTTCCAGCAGACGCGCGTGAAAGGTCGCCACATCGGGATAGAAGAAGAGGCAGGCGATCAGGCAGCTGATGATCGCGCCGATCAGCACGCCCAGCACCCCCCGGGTGACGGGACCGCCTGACGGATAGAGCAGAAAGACCAGCACATAGGTGACAAAGACGTACAGCCCCAGATGATACTGGGTGCCGACCGTGGCGACCCCGGCCGCGTAAAAATAGAAGAGCACCATGAACGCCCCGAGCAGGGCGGTGACCCAGTGCCAGAACCCGGTAGGGGTGCGGAAGGATTTGGCGTCCTTCTCCATTAACGCTTTGAGTTTTTTCTTCTCTTCCGGATCCAGATCCTGGATATCATCCAACTCTTCGGACATCGGGCGCTCCACATCTGCTTAGGGTTAAAAAGCCCGTTCGCAATAAGACGAACCGGCCGGTTGACAGGCAAAGCGGGGCACAAGGCCCCGCTTTGGTGAACTTATTGAATCGGTGAGGAGTGAGGGGTGAGGCGAGAAGATCGGTGAGGTGTGAGGCGTGAAGAGTGAGGAGTTGAAAAAATTCTTTTTTTTCCCTTCACCCCTTACTCCTCACTCCTCGCAGTTCTTCCCCTCACTCTTCACAGTTTTACTTCGCCAGCTGCGCGTCGGTCAGGGTCAGGCCTTTTTCCTGCCAGAATTTGGCGGCGGCGGTGTGCAGCGGGGTGACGATGCCGTAGTTGCCGTCCTCGACCTTCATCGCCGCGGCGGCCTTGGTGACGCCGACCATGAAGGTCAGGCCCTCGGGGGAGAAGATCTCTTTCAGAGAGTTGTAGGCCACGTCTTCTTTGACATGCTTGCCGGCGACCCAGATGGTGGAATCCTGAACCGTCTGCACGTCGTAGTCAACCCCGCTATAGGTCCCGGCGGGGATGGTCACTTCGGCATAGTACGGGTTGTCGGTGAAGAAGCTCGAAGCTTTGGCATCTTCAACCAGGCTCAGCAGTTTGATCTTGTTGCTCGCCGCTGCCTGGATGACCGAAGAGTTGGGGAAGCCGGCGAAGACCCACATGGCGTCGATCTTCTTGTCGCCGATGGAAGAAGCCGCTTCGCTGTAGCCGATATACTCGACGTTCATTTTGTCCCACAGCCCCAGGGCGGTGAAGTAGCGTTGGGCGCTGGCGGCGGCGCCGGAACCGGCGGGGCCGACGGCGACGCGCTTGCCTTCGAGGGCCTTGACCGACTCGATACCGCTGTCGGCGAGCACCACCAGGTGCGCGGGGGCTCCGTAGAGGTAAGCCAGGGAGAGGACGTTGGTGTACTTCTTCGGATCGTTGGTCAGCTGCCCGGTGGTGCCGAGGAAGAGGTCGCCGGCATAGACCACGCCGAAGTCGGCGTCGCCGCTATTGACCCGGCGCAGGTTTTCCACCGAACCGGCCGAGGCCATGTTCGAAACTTCGACATCGGGCAGTTGTTTCGAGAGACGGCTGGAGATGGCATTGGAGAAGTACTGAAAGGTGCCGCCGTCGGGGCCGCCGGAAAAGGCGAGGCGGGTTTTGGCCGCGAGGGCGCCAGCGGGAAGGGCCATCAGGGCGGCGCAGGCGAGGCAGCCTGCGAGGGCGAAAATACGCTTCATTCGGCTCATGCGGGGTTCTCCTTTAGTGAGGGATTAAATGTAGAACGTCATTCTAAAAAACACGGGCAAGATCTAAGCAAGGGCGATGCCAGGTTTATGAACGACGACCGACGGTTAAAAATTGTACCGCAAAATCAGCGATTTCAAGAGGAAGACGAAAAATTAATCTCTTATTTCCCCCTAACGTGGCGGCCAAAAACCGCCGCAAGGGGTGAAAAACAGCCGCCAGAAGGTAGGGGCGACGCATGCGTCGCTGTACGAGGTAGGGGCGCAGCATGCTGCGCCCAGGCCCCACAGGGGTCGACCGTAACAAGGGCGTGCGTCCATGTTCCATCCCGGTTGACCGTGCCAAGGGCGACCCATGGGTCGCCCCTACGCCCGAACGGACGATGTCCGGTTATTGGTGGTGGGCGTTTCGATTGTAACAGGGCGCAGCATGCTGCGCCCCTACAGGTAACCATTCGTAATGCAACGGGAATTCCATTTTTTCTTAGGGGCGACGCATGCGTCGCCCGGGTTATGCCACCGTCGTCCGGCGGCGCATCGCCGGCAATTCTTCTGTTGCCGCGAAGGGGGCGACGGGGTTAGAAAAGAGGTTCAGGGTTTTCCCTCGGCCGGAATCCCCGAAAAATTGTACGGATATTGGGGGAAGGGACAATGCGCGCACGCAAGATCGATCCGCAATTGAAGGTCGACACGGTTTTGACCGAGGCCCGGCGCCTTTTCGTCGAGCACGGTTTTCATCGGGTTTCCATCCCGATGCTGGTCGCCGCATCAAAGGTCAGCACCGGGGCCATCTATCATCATTTCGGCAACAAAGAAGAGCTGGCCCGCACCATCTATGAACAGACCCTGGGGGATTTCCAGGAGCGGCTCGAAGAACGGCTGGTTGGGCAGACGGACGTCGTTTCCCAGTTGCGCGCCTTTGGGCAGTTGATTATCGACATCGCCGAGAGCGACCCGGAGATGATGCGCTACATGCTCTTTCTCAATCACGGCGAATTTCTCAGCGCCTGCCCGCCGATCTGCTCCTCGGCCCCTTTTCGCTGGGTGCAGGAGCGGGTGCGCCAGGGGATGGCCGAAGGAGTGTTGCGCGGAACCATCCCGCTGGTAGCTTCCGCCGCCTTCACCGGGGTGCTGTTGCGCAGCATCGAGCTCTGCTATCAGGGGGTCATCGACTCCTCCCCCTCGACCATCGCCGACGCCATTCTCGATCACGCGCTCTGGGCGGTGCTGAGTTGAGGGCGGCGATCATCATCACGAGGTAAGGGCGCAGCATGCTGCGCCCCTGCATGTTTTATCCCCTCCATCCCCTTCATCCCTGTAAACATTAAAGCCTCACCTAAGGAGCGCCTCTCCCGGCCCCGGAGACGAATATTGGCAGTATAAAAAAGAGTTATATTGATGAGTTGTTCTTAGTCGCCGAGGGGATGGGCTAAATCGCGCAGTGGGTGTCCGCCTTTTGACAGGCAAAAACCACGAAAAGTAATTTCTGTCAAAATCACGACGCACAGGTTGGCGACACTCAATAAAGCGGCACTAACTTCCGCACTTTCTCGCTTTTTTATTCTCTCCCTCGCTTGGCGTTTATTTGGTCTCATGATCCTCTCGTAAACTGCCGTACTTTCGTCACTTTCCTGTTTCTTCCCGCAAGAAATCCCTTTTTGTGCGTCATGTGATGTGAGTTATTTAAGACCGGTTGTGTTGACATTGGGCATGCTCCTTGCTGCATTTGCCGACGTGTGTCCGGTTGCGAATTGAATACAAAATTGCGTCTTCGTTTTCTGGAAACTCATAAAAAGCCTGATAAACTGGTGTCGTCTTAAGCCTGCCGGTCTGATTTTGATGAGGATGTGGGAGGTTGCGATGAGCGACTTCAAGAGGTTGGAGGAGGTGAAATGCCGCACCCCGGTCGTCATTTGACCGGAAGTGCGATAGTTCACGCAATGGAACGCCACTTATTCACAAGGAGCAAGGAGAGAGCATGAAACGGATTTTTTCGGAAATGAAGAATCTCAGGTATGCGCTGCTCGCCATCGCGGCGACGGCTCTGCTGCTGGGCGGTTGCGGCGGCGGGGGTGGGTCGAGCTATGACGAGCCCACAACGGTTACCAACCCGGCGATTCCCGGGGTGGCAACCAATGTTCTGATCGAGCCCGAGACTCTGAAGAGCTGGATGGATGCCGGCAAGGTCAATGCCGCCGACAGTTTCGACGGCAAGGTCGTCATTCTGGATTACGCTTCCGATAACACGGCTATGCACATACCGGGTGCATTGAAGGTACATTCAACAGAATTGACAGCAAGCCGCCTTGAGGGCTTAGCCGTTTCTGGCTCGATGGTCGCGACAGGGGCCATGATGGATGCAGTTATTGAGCGCCTTGGTATCGATCAAAACACCACTATTGTCATAACTACAGCTGGTGGTACCAATATGTATCAGGCAACTAGGGCTTATTTCGTTTTTCGCTACTGGGGTTTCCCCAAAGCTAAGCTAAAGGTGCTTGATGGTGGTAATCAAGCTTGGGATGCCCATGTTGCTGCGCAAGGTTGGGGTGCTGGATACGCATTAACCGATGTGCTTACTGGAAATCCTACACCATCGACATTCAGTGTTCGTAACCTAGGTACCCTGTGTGACGACTTGCGTTATTCCATCGGCGAGATGATCACTGAGGTTTACCCCGCATTGCAAGATGGGACCATGCTTCATCTGGACGCTTTAGGTGAGGCTCATGCCACTGCTACCGCAAAAAATTTCACAACATCCTTGAATCAGGCTGGCAAATGGGTTGTCTTTGAGGGCCGTATCCGCAACAGTAAACCTTTAGCCCAAGGCTCCCTTTATAATGCGAATAATAACTATCGCTTTAAAACCCCCGAGGCTATTCGTGCATTGTTTGAAGATCAGAATGTCGGATGGCGCCAAGGGCTGCCGACTGTGACAGCATGTCGAGCAGGTATAAGCTGTACAACATTGTTTTTTGCACTCGATGCTATCCTCGATTCACCGGCTTACGTTTATGATGGGAGCTGGGGGCAGTGGGGTCTCTACTCGACTCTTAATACTTCTACTAATGGAAAAATACCTACTACCCTGACAGGTGAGAGATCGAAATGGGCAGTGGACCAGTTTACTATCAGTGGCCCAATGAATTCGCCAGTTCCAGGTCCCGTGTATAATGTTGGGTTCGTAAAAACAGTGAACAACGCAGATTACACTTTGAGCCTCACGGATATTGAATCTGTAACAATTAACACAAGCGTCCTTTATAACACCAATGGTCCTGCGGACCCTGCCGCTAATCAGATCGAAAACGAAGACCGGGAATACATCGAGACCCCGCCTGCCGGTAGCGGCGCCACGGGTCCTGTCTCGGGTGGCGCTGGCGGCGGTTGCTAATTCAGCGCCTGTTTATTGAACATTAACTTCTCTGCAAAGGAGTCTTTATCGTGGAATTTCGTAAATTACTGACCGCCTGCGTAGGTACGGTCCTGCTGGCGACCCCGGCTTTCGCCGGGCCGACCTGGACCTTCGGCCCTGAAGATCAGGGAGCTCTAAAGCTCGAATACAAGGGCCAGTTCCAGCTTAATCACCGGGATACCGGTGGCGGTTCTGACGATGACGAAAGCGTCAGCGAGTTCAACTTCCGCCGTAACCGCGTCGCCCTGATGGGCGCTTACGGTAAGCATTTCGGCCTGTATGTGCAGACCGAGTTCAACGAAGACAACAATATCACCGGCTTCAATGTGACCGATGGCGACAATGAGGACTTCCAGTTGCTCGACGCGGTCATGCGCTTCAAGTACAACGACGCCGTCAACTTCTGGCTCGGTAAGTACAAGTACAGCTTCACCCGTGAAAACCTCGAAGCCTGCGAAATGCCGCTGACCCTCGACCGCTCGCTGTTGATCCGGGCTCCGCTGGTTGACGAAGGCACCCGCGACAAGGGCGTGACCCTGTGGGGTAACCTCTTCGATCAGAAGTTCCAGTATCGCCTCGACGCCATGAACGGCCGCAACGATTCCGCCTCGGCACCGGATTCGGCCTTCCGCTACGGCGCCCGCGCCCACGTCACCCTGCTCGATCCCGAGAACGGCCACGGCTACAAGGGTACGTATCTGGGCGAGAAAAAGGTTCTGACCATCGGTGGTGCTTACCAGATGGAAAAGGACGTGGCTTACAGCAACTACACTGCAGCCGGCATTGGCTCAGAGTCCGTTGACTACAAGGCTTGGACTGCAGATCTCTTCTTCGAGTATCCGGTTGATGGGGTAGGTACTTTCACGGTTTCCGGCGCCTATGCCGACTACGACCTGGATGATGCCTATAAAAATGACAATCTGGCTGATCTCTATGATACCGGCATTATGGGTATCAATGGCGAAAAGAACGGTGGTTATGTTAAGATAGGTTACATGCTGCCGAATCTGCCCCTGCAGTTCTTTGCCCGTAGCGAAAGCTGGTCTTTGTCTAACTACAACGGTTTCTATGACCAAGAAGTCGACTGGTACGGCGGTGGTTTCAACTACTACTTCCGCGGCCAGGATCTCAAGCTGACCATGGAACTGTCTCAGGCCGACTTTGATAAAGAAGGTAAGAAGGTTTTTGGTGGTAAAACCTACAATACCGAAGACTTCACCACCGTCACCGCGCAACTTCAGGTTATTTTCTAATTTAGTTTCACAGCTTCCGGCTCGCTGTTGAGCCGGCAGAACACAACCCGTAACGAGAGGAGTATGTATCATGAAGAAGCTTATTGTTCTGGCCGCCGCCATGATGATGGTTGTATCCGTCTCCGGTTTGGCCCTTGCCAAAGACTGCAAAGGCAAAGTGACCGCCGTCGACGGCGACGTCGTCACCATCGAAGTGGAAAAAGGCAAGGCCGCTGACATTGCTGTCGGCGCTGACGTTAAACTCGACGTCAAAGCCGAAAAAGCTCCGAAAAAAGGCAATGACATGCTGCAAGGCTGCTAATCAGCCTGTTTGACCCCGGGGCCGGCGCCCGTCGCCGGCCCCATCTTTTTAACTGTGTTGATGTGGGTTGATGGTTCTGCTTGTCGCCTCACCCCTCACTCCTCACAGTTCAATGGGAGATAGGAGAGGATTTCAACATTATGCCGACGAAGAAAAGATCGAATGTTCTTTCTATCGCGGCGACGGTTTTGGCGGGGTTTTCGCTGATTCTTTTCAGCGGAGCTCTCGATCCGGCGCAGGCCGCCGGTATCGGCAAGGATGGTACCATTGCCGCCAAAAAGGGCAAGGCAACGACCCTTGAAGAACTGATCGCCATGTACGATTCCTCCTCGTGTATCGAATGTCACGAGGACACCCACAACGAATGGGCCAATTCCGCCCATGCCAAGTCGGTTTACGGCACCGGCCGTGTGGCCGCGACCTTCAAGACCGCGTTCACCAACGGCTTTTTGTCCTGGGCCTACTCGGGCGTGACCGATCCCAAGGATGTCGAAGTCGAACACCTGATGGGCTGCACCAAGTGTCATCTGCCGCAGATGGCCGATGCCACCGACGAAGTCGCCAAGGAGTTTGTCGGGGTTATCTATGACCTCATGGACGCCAACAAAAGAGGCGACTCCGAGACCTTCCAGGAGAAAAAAGACCTGCTGCTCAAGCTCAACATCAACTGCATGGTCTGCCATAACCGCAACGCCATCGTCCACAAGTGGACCGACGGCTATCCCCAGGCCGGCGTGGTTTACGGCTCCAGTGACGGCGCCCACGACGATCCCGATACTCCGATCATGAAGACCAGCCACATCATGGGCGAGGCGATTCAGTGTGGTCAGTGTCACGGTCTCGGTCCCAATCTGGAACTTGATAACCCGACCCAGTGCGCTACCGGTTACGGCAGCTACCTCTTTTCTTACATCCCCGGCGGCGGCGACAAAACCTGCCAGGAATGCCACATGCGTGAAGGCGGTCTGGGCCATGACATCCAGAGTTACCGCTCGAAAGTCATGACCGACAAGGCCGTGGAATGGCATGTAAATGCCCGGCCGATGTCCTGGCTGGATGGTCGTACCGTTCGTCCGAAGCTGATGGTTGACGTGTCGATGACCAATAGAGCGGGTCACGGCATCCCTGATGGCTGACCGACCCCCAACCGACTGGTTCTGTCGGTAATTGCAACAGATGAAGAAGGCGACGAAATTTTCAACGACGAGCGGTTGTACATGCCCGTTCCCCAGCAATTCGCCCGCACCAACAAAATGGGTCGCGGTCCTTATGAAAAGAGCGGTCTGGTTGCCGATACGGCTCTTCACCCCGGCAGGGAGCATCATGAACATTTTGAAGTCCTGCTGCCGAATGAAGAGGGGATGACCAGCTCCAAGGTCGATCTCAAGGTGGAACTCTGGTATCTGCCTTACGGCAACCGGGATAGCGATCCTTTCCTCTGGAAAGAGTACAGCGAAACCGTGGAAGTAAAGCTGTAGAACAAATTATTTAACTCCTGATCTGGCGTACTTCGCGTGGCCGGTGGACCCCTCTCACAGGGTTCCACCGGCCTTTTTTACTGGCGGCAGAGGGGAGAAGTCCGTTAGTATGGCGAGGATGAAAAGGCGGTTGGCGCCACAGGCCGGATCGCCATTTTATGCACCTGTCTAATCGAATTTTGTGGTAGGGGCGACCCATGAGTCGCCCGGGTTTCGTAACCGATGGCATGAGGTAGGGGCGCAGCATGCTGCGCCCAGGTTCCTTCGGGGTTGAACGTAACAAAGGGCGCAGCATGCTGCGCCCCTACGCCTGGCCGGAATCGGTCTCGTTGTCGGTGACAGGCGTTTTGATTGTAACAGGGCGCAGCATGCTGCGCCCCTACGATAAATCATTATTTGCCAACGGTTTTTATGCGTCTTTCGCCGCTTCTTATATTTCTCCTGCTCTTCGCCGGCTGCGGTTTCTTTGAAACCGAAACCTCGACTTGCGTCAAATGTCACCAGGGGCTGGAACTCGCCTCGCCGACCCATGGCGACTGTGTGGCCTGTCATGGCGGTGACGCGGTGGCGGAGGATAAGGAGGTCTCCCATCGTGGGATGTTGGGTAAGAAGAATCCCGGACATCCCCAGGTCTGGGACAAGACCTGCGGTCGCTGTCACGCCTATCAGTTGAGCCGGGTGCGGTCGAACCTGATGACCACCGCCACCGGCATGATCAAGAACATCCAGCTCACCTGGGAAGGGGAGGATGGCAGGCTCTACGCCGCACAGGGCCTGGAAACCTTCGCCGCCGACGGCACGGCGCTGAAACTGGAACCGGTGACGGCCCTCGATCATCTATCCGGCGAGCTTTACCGCAAGTTCTGCTCCCTCTGTCACGTTGCCCTCGAATCGAACCAGGTCTGGACCGGCAGCCACGGCGCCGGCTGTACCGCCTGTCACTTCCCCTACAACGACAACGGCACCTACGAGGGGGACGATCCGACGGTCAAGGGCAAGTGGCCTTATTCCAAGACCCACGCCATGGCCGCCCTGCCCGACAACGAGGTCTGTTTCCGCTGTCACAACCGCAGCGGGCGCATCGCCTTGGCTTATCAGGGGATGAACGACGGCAATAACAGTCTGGTTCCCACCGAGGGGGTCTATCCCGGACCGAAGCTGATCAGCGGCGTGCGCAACGCCACTTCCATCCCCCCCGATATCCATCACGAAAAGGGGATGGAGTGTATCGACTGCCACACCTCACGGGACATCATGGGGGACGGCTACGCCTACGAGAATATGTACCTGCAGACCGAGATCGCCTGTGAAGACTGTCACGGCGGCGCCAAGGAGCGCCCCCGCAGCGAGAAGGTGAGCCGGGAGAACGACGAGGCGGTGCGGGAGTCCCGTTCGTACAAACGACAGGTGGTGCTCGGCGACGAGCTGGTGCTGACCGCCAAGGGGCGCAAGTATTCCAACGTCTTTCTGGAAGAGGGAAAGGTCTGGGTGGTGGACAAGCGTGACGGCCAGCGTCACGAGAGCAAGGTCATCACCGGCACTCCGGAACACACCATCGTCGGCCACGAACGACTTGAATGTTACGCCTGCCATTCCCACAGCGTCGCCCAGTGCTACGGCTGCCATACCGAATATGACCAGCGCGGCAAATCGATGGATTTCATCAAAGGGCGGGAAACCCCGGGTACCTTCGATGAAGCGGAGGATTACCGCATGCTCTACCCCTTCCCCCTGGCCCTCAACCAGCGCGGGAAGATCTCCCCGGTGACCCCTGGCTGTCAGACCTTCGTAACGGTCATCGACCGCCAGGGGGAGCGGGTGAAGGATGAATACGTCGCCAAGTTCAAGGGCCAGGAGCAGTTGCGTTTCGCCCCCTTCTTCGGCCACAACACCGGCAAGAAAGCGGTGAGTTGCTCCAACTGCCACACCAACCCTGCCTTCGCCGGCTTCGGCCAGCATGTGCTGGAAGGGGATTCGCTACGCGCCACGCTGATCTGCGAACATTCCGCCGACAAGCCCCTGGATGGTTTTCTCACCCTGCGTGACGGCGAGGTGCGGGCCTTCTCCGCCATCACCCGGGAGAATTCCCGGCCGCTGAACAGCGAGGAGATCCGTCGCACCTGGGCGGTGAACCAGTGTCTGGTCTGCCATTTTGAACCGAAGGACCCCATCTACCAGAAGGAACTCGATTATCGTGCTCTCGATCGTTGCCTTTCTCGCCCTGCTCCTGCTGAGCGTCCTGCCGGCGCCGGCCGCTGAAACTTCCTGCGGCCTCTGCCACCGGGAAGCCACCCAGGGCGTCCACGCCGCCCTGGCCTGCGCCGACTGTCACGGCGGCGGGCCGGAGCAGCGTGCCGTCGAGCTGGCCTCCCTGGGGATGGCCTTGCGCTGTCAGCAGTGCCACGAGGGGACGCTCGGCGTGTTGCACGGGTCGATGGCGACGCGCCAAGCCGAGCGGGCCTTCGTCGAGCGCTCCTGGGGGCGGGCCGATGCGGATTTTTACGGCAAGAACTGCGGCTCCTGTCATGTGCGCGACTGTCTCGACTGTCACGGGCTGGACGGCCATGCCATCGCCCGACCGGAAAAAGAGGATTGCCACACCTGCCATCGCGGCTACTATGTCGGGGCCGATTACTACGGTTACGCCCCCCGGGAAGACGCCGAGCGCTACCAGCGGGGGCCGGGCTACGGTGGCGAGCACTATCTGAAGATGAGTCCCGATGTCCACGCCCAGGCCGGGATGGTCTGCGGCGACTGTCACGGCATGGCCGGGCTGGCCGACGGAAAGCGCGCGGACGTCGGCTGCCGCGACTGCCACGAGCCGGACCCGGCGATCATCGAACACGGCATCGCCGCCCATCTCGAAAAGCTGGAATGTTACGCCTGCCACAGCGGCTGGGCGGCTCAGGAGTACGGCACCTTCTTCATCCGCTTTACCAACGGGGTCATCCCCGAATATTTCCGCTTGCGCAAGGACCAGACCGCCCCCGACTACCTGCGCAGCGCCTATCTGCGCTTGCAGGACCTGCCCCCGCTGGGGCTCAACGAACGGGGGCTGGTCAGCCCCATCCGCCCCCAGTTTCTCGCCTATTTCAGTGAAATCGACGGCGAGACGACCAAGGGCGAAGAAAACCGGCAGCTGGCCGCCGAGTGGAAGGCCTTCTTCCCGCACACGGTGCAGCGCGGCACACCCCTGTGCGACGCCTGTCACGACCGGCCGGCCCGTTTCCTGCTGGAAAAGCCCGAAGACCGGGTCTATCTGCCCGATAAGGACGGCCTCGGGCTGGTCTCCTTCTGGAACCAGGCGGGGCAGAAAGTGGTCAACGGCGCCTTTGTCGACCAGGTCCGTTACGAGCGGCTGAGTCGCCGCGATGCAAATTATGTGAAGGCTTACGTGGAAAAATGGAAGCAACTGGCCGAAAGCGTCGAAAATTCCTCCTCTCCCTGATCCTCGGCCTCGGCGGCCTGGGCCTCTTGGCGCGCTTCTTCAAGCCGCGCCTGCCCCAGACGCCGGCGCGGCTCGATGTGCCCCGGCAGGAGGTCCCCCCCCACGGCGCCCTGGTCTACCGCCAGGCGCGGGTGGCGTTGGTGCGGGAGGAAGAGGACTTCTACGCCCTCGACCTGACCTGTACCCATCTCGGCTGCACGGTGACGGTGACGCCGACGGAAATGGTCTGCCCCTGCCATGGCAGCCGTTTCGACCGCCAGGGCACAGTGCTGCAAGGGCCGGCGGAACGCCCCTTGCGCCGTCTGGAAGTGCGGATCGAGGGCGAACGCTGGGTGGTGACGGGATGAAGAAACGGGGTCTTGCCGGCGAGTTTGTCGCCCATCTCTTTCCCCGGGTGGTGCGGGGGGAAAATCTGCGCCTGACCTACACCTTCTGTCTCGGCGGGCTGGCCCTGACCGTCTTTCTGCTGCTCCTCGTCAGTGGAGTGCTGCTCCTCTTCTACTACCAGCCGACGACGGCCGGGGCCTTCAGCTCCATCCTCTTTCTGGAGGAACAGGTGCCGGGGGGGAAATACCTGCGTTCATTGCATCGCATGGCCTCGCACCTTTTCCTGATCCTGCTTTTCCTGCATAGCTTGCGGGTGCTGCTTACCGGGGCCTACCGCCCGCCCCGTCAGCTCAACTGGCTGATCGGTTTCGCTCTGCTCGGCCTGGCCATCTTCGACGGCTACACCGGCTACCTGCTCCCCATGGACCAGCTCGCCCTGTGGGCGACCCAGACCGGCATGGAGCTGCTCGGCACGATCCCCGGCGGCACTCTGGTCAAGGATTTCCTCCTCCCCGACGGCATCGGTGGCAGTCTCTCGTTGCTGCGTTTCTATGCCCTGCACATCGTCGTCCTCCCTCTGGCCATGGGGGTGCTGATCGTTCTCCACTTCTACCGGATTCGTCGGGACAAGGGGATTTTGCCCTACCTATGAGCGAGTATCTCAAGAGTTCTCCGCATTTTTTCCGCCTGATCAAATGGGCTTTCGCCCTCGGGACGCTGGCTGTGCTCCTGCTGGCGGCGCTGCTGCCGGCGCCGCTGGAGGAAGCGGCCGATCTCGGGCGCGTGCCCAATCCCTCCAAGTCGGCCTGGTTTCTGCTCTGGATGCAGGAGCTGGTGAGTTACGGCAACGCCTGGGTCTACCTCATCGTCGCCCTGGCCGTCGTTTACGCCCTGCTCCCCTGGCTGCCGGGGCTGCCGGCGGTGCGGCGAGCCCGCTGGTTTCCCCGAGAGCAGCGACTGGTCAATGTTTTGACTCTTTTGGTTTTTTTGACAATCCTGGCCCTGACGTTGGTGGCCCTGGTCTTTCGGGGGGAGAATTGGTCGCTCGTCTGGCCCTTCTGATACTCTGCTGGCTGATTCCCGGCGCCGTCCTCGCTGCCGAGCCGCGCTGCCTCTCCTGCCACGCCGTACACTATGCCGAGCTGGGGGGCTGCCGCGACTGCCATCGTGGTGATCCTCGCTCCAGCCGTCTCGAGATTGCCCATTTCGGCCTGATTCCCGCCCGTTATTCCCATTTTCGGATGCCGGACAGCGGTCTGGTGGAGCGCGGCGGCAAGCGCATCGACGAGACCGGCTGCCGCCGCTGCCATGTCATCGGCGGGCGCGGCAACCGTCTGGCGACCGATCTCGACCGGAGCGTGCAGACCAGTACGCCACAGGAACTGGCCGAGTCGATACGCCGCCCCGTCCTCTTTATGCCCGATTTCCACTGGTCCGAGCCGCACCTCGATGAAGTGATCAACGCCCTCTTTGCTGCCGGCAAGGACGGAAAATCCGTCGAGGATGAACTTCCCCGCATCGTTCATTTCGAAGTCGAAGGGACAGCTGAAGAAAATCCTTTCGTCAAGCATTGCGGCAGCTGCCATCGGGTACTCACCGCCGCCGCCGGAGGGCTGGGGTCGTCAGATTATGCCCCGAATCTCTCCGGTCTGCTGACCCCTTTCTTCCCCGTCGAATATCGTGAAAACGAACCCTTCAACCGCGACAACCTCAAGAAATATCTGGATAATCCCCGCCAAACCCGAGCCTTGACGCGGATGGCGCCGGTGCCCTTGAAGGAAGAGGACTACCGGAAGCTGCTGGACGTCATCGCCGAGGATGTGAGCACCATTCCGCCAGAACCGACTCTGCCCTGAAATTATTTCCACTTCCTTTATGTAAAAATTAATCAATGAACATGCGCCCCGGGCCGGGAATTGGTACCAATATTGTATTAAAACGCCTTGCGGCCCCATGGGTTATTTTGCCGGAATATCCTTCTCCGGCGACTGCGGACACTCCATTTGTGAGGAGGCACCATGTTCAACAGAATGAAAATCGCACCAAAGCTGATGATGGCTTTCGGCGTTCTGCTGATTCTGACCCTGGTGGTGGGGATGGTCGGCTATGTGGGGATGAAGAAGATCATCGGCCGGGTCGAGGTTTCGCAGAAGGTTACGGCCATGCTGCACCTGTTGCAAGCGGCGCAGGGGGCGGAGAAGAGCTTCGCCTTGAACGGCGATACGGAGCAGGCCGAACTGGTGCGCAAGCGTCTCGCCGAAATGACCGCCCTGGCTGAAAGCGTAGAGCGGCTGCCGGCGGCGACGCAGGTCAAGGGGGAGATGGGCAAGGTGCGCAAGGCCGCCGCCGACTACCTCGGCGAGTTCGAGCGCTACGTTCAGTCCGAGGAATTGAAAGCCGCCGCCATGGAGGAAATGAAGACCAGTTCCAACGTGGCGCTGCGGGCGCTGACCCAGGTGCGCGAGGATCAGGTGGAGGCGGTCGAGGATCTGCGCGACGATCAGGAAGACTACCATCTCTGGCAGTACGACCAGCTGATGGCGGAGCGTCACGGCTGGGTCGAGGCGACGGACCGCATGCTGCTGCTCTTTACCGATTCCCGCAAATTCGAGAAAGAATTCTTCCTCAGTCGGGACGAGAAATACCTGGAGCGCTCCCGCGCCACCATGCAGGGGGTACAGGATACCGCTGATGCCCTCATCGCCGGGCTGGAAGACGAGGAGAGCATCGCCAATCTGCAGAGCATGAAGGCCGCTCTCGCTCAGTTCACCGCCAAGTACGCCGAGTTCGTGCAACAACTGGCGGAGCAGCGGGAGCTCATCGCCCAGATGCAGACCCAGGCCGAAGCGACCGTCGCCGCCTGCGACGAGGCGGTGAAAATCCAGAAGGCCGGAATGCTGTCCCTGGTGAAGCGGGCGACCACCGCCCTGTGGGTCGGTGTGCTGGTGGCCTTGGTGCTCGGCGCCCTGCTCGCTCTGCGCATCGCCCTCGGCATTCAGCGGCCCCTGGCCAAGGTGGTGGGGATGATCGGCGAGCTCGAAAAGGGGCATCTCGATACCCGGTTGAATCTCAATCTGGGGGATGAAGTCGGCATGCTGGCACGCACCATGGACGATTTTGCCGAAAGTCTGCAAGGCGAGGTCGTTCTTCCCCTGGAACGGCTGGCTAACGGCGATCTCGATTTCGAGGTTCATCCTCGGGACGACGGAGACAGCCTGCGTCATGCCCTGGGTAAGGTGCGGCACGATCTCAACGAGCTCATCGGCCAGGTGCAGTCGGTGGGGGATCAGATCGCCTCGGGCAGCACCCAGGTGGCGGACTCCAGCCAGTCTCTCTCCCAGGGGGCGACGGAGCAGGCCAGTTCCCTGGAAGAGATCAGCGCTTCGATGAACGAGATGGCCAACCGCACCAAGACCAACGCCGAAAATGCCGGCAAAGCCAACCGCAACTCGGAAGAGGCGCGGGATTCGGCGCAAAAGTGCAACGCCCAGATGGGTCAGATGGTCGCGGCGATGGAAGAGATGCGGCGCTCCGGGGCCGATATCTCCCGGATCATCAAGACGATCGACGAAATCGCCTTCCAGACCAACCTGCTGGCGTTGAACGCCGCCGTGGAGGCTGCCCGTGCCGGCCAGCACGGCAAGGGCTTCGCGGTCGTCGCCGAGGAGGTGCGCAACCTGGCAGCACGTAGCGCCAACGCCGCCCGGGAGACCGCTGACCTTATCGCGGGAACGGTCTCCAAGACCGAAAATGGCGTTCGCCTGGCCGACGAGACGGCCCGCGCTCTGGGGCAGATCGTCAACCAGATCAGCGAGGTTTCCGACCTGGTCGGCGCGATCGCCACCGCCTCGTCCGATCAGGCCCTGGGTATTTCCGAGGTCAACCAGGGCCTCTCCCAGATCGATCAGGTGACCCAGATGAATACCGCCAACGCCGAGGAGACGGCGGCAGCGGCCGAGGAACTCTCGAGCATGGTCGCCCACCTCAAGCTGATGCTCGGCCGCTTCCATCTCGCCGGCAGCGGCGGTGCGACTTACGCCCTGAACGCTCCGGCAGAGAGAGAAGAAAGCGAACCGATGATCGCGCTCGATTCCCCGCCACAAGAGGACGAGGACGAACTCTGGGGAATGTGATTCCTGCCGATTGTCAATAAAAAGCCCCTCGGGACAATCCCGAGGGGCTTTTTTGCGTGCCGGTGGAGAAGATGCGGTTCCTGCGTCACCGCATCCTACATCTCGTATCCCGTAGGATGCCGGTGAGCGAAGCGAACCGCATCGCGGCCGGCTGGCGCCGTTATCAGGAAACCAGCGGCTTGTACCAGACGTTCATGCTTTCCAGGTCGCCGGAAATCTGGGTGTTGCGGGTCAGGGTGCCACCGAAGTCGTAGCCGAGCTTGGCGAAGGTGATATTCATGCCGAAGGAGTAGGCCCGGGCGATGGTATAGGCGGTGACGATCCCTTCCTCGGCGGCGGCTTCTTCCAGCCGGGTGAGCAGATAGTTGGCCAGGCCCTGGCCCCGCTCTTCCGGCAGGGTGGCGAAATCGGTCATTTCCCCATTGCCGCCACTTTTGTCGAGTTCCGCCGAGGCGATGGCGACCAGTCGGTCATCGCGAAAGATGCCGTGATAGCGCACGTTATCCGCCATGGTTTCTTCGAGATAGGCGGGGTTGTGGATGGGGAAGGGATAGCTGGCGAAGACCCGTCGGTAGACGGCGACCATGGCCTGGGTGTCGCTCGGGTCCAAGGGCCGCCAGCGGTAGCCTTCCGTCAGGGACGGTGCCTCGGGCAGAGGCTCCTTCGCCCGGGCCAGCTCCAGCACCTCCGCCACCCGTTGCGGGCGCGGTTCCTCCCGGCGCTTCGGGCAGAGGTATTTGCCCAGGAAGTGGGCCGCGCGATCCCCCCCATAGAAGCGGGGGACTTGCGCTTCGGGGCGGTAACCGTGGCGCCGAAAGTGGTCCAGGCGGTCATCGGGCACCTTGGCGAAAATCTTGGAATAACCTTTCTCATCCGCCAGGTCTTCGAGTCGGCTCAGCAGTCCCGGCAGGTCGTCTTGTCCCAGTTTCATCAGATAGACGCGGTCGCTGTGCTTGCCGTGCTGGATGGTCGATTGGCCAAAGGTTTCTATGCGATCATTCATCATTGCGGCGCTCCATGCGGCTGTTGTTCTCGGGGGTCAGGGAGATGGTTTCATCGTAGTCGGAGAGGAGCATTTCGATGCCGGTGGAGCGGCATTCTTCTGCGTCCTCCAGTTTCAGGTGCAAGCGGCAGTCATCGCACTTGCGGTCGCAGAAAATCGGTTCGTAGCTATCCGGTTCCTGATAGGTGGTGATGACCCCCTCGTAGTTGCGCAACACCACCTTGTTCGTCGACAGGGAAATGAGGTAGGTGGGGTTGAGGGGGATCTTGCCGCCGCCTCCCGGCGCATCGACCACATAGGTTGGAACGGCGAAACCGCTGGTGTGACCGCGCAGGCTTTCCATGATCTCGATCCCTTTGCCGATGGGGGTCCGGAAATGGGAAAGCCCCTCGGAAAGATCGCACTGGTAGAGATAATAGGGACGCACCCGGTTTTCCACCAGCTTGTGCACCAGGGATTTCATGATGCGCGGGCAGTCGTTGACCCCGGCCAGCAGCACCGACTGGTTGCCGAGGGGAATCCCGGCATCGGCGAGGAGTTGTAGCGCCTCTCGGGCGGAGGCGGTGATCTCCCGGGGGTGGTTGAAATGGGTGTTGAGCCACAGGGGCTGATGCTTTTTCAGCATCGCCACCAACTCGGTCGTGATGCGGTAAGGCAGAACGACCGGCATGCGGCTGCCGATGCGCACCACCTGAACATGGGGGATGCTGCGCAGTTCGGTCAGAATCCAGTCGAGCTTCTCATCGGAGAGCATGAGCGGATCGCCGCCGGAAAGGAGAACATCGCGGATCACCGGCGTTTTGCGGATGTAGTCGATGCCGGCGAGCAATTCATCCTTATTGGGAACCGAATCGACGTCGCCGACCTTGCGCTTGCGGGTGCAGTGACGGCAGTACATGGCGCAGACGTTGCTGATCTGCAGCAGCACCCGGTCGGGGTAACGATGGGTCACTCCCGGCACCGGGCTGTCCCGGTCTTCGGCCAGGGGGTCGGCCAGGTCACAGGCGTCGAGCTCCAGCTCCCGGGGGGAAGGAAAGGCCTGACGGAAGACGGGATCGTCGCGGAAGCCGTCGTTGTCGACCAGGGAGAGGTAATAGGGGGTAATCGCCAGCGGAAAGCGGCGCAGGGTCTCTTCGAGGCGGGCTTTTTCCTCCGCTTCGAAATGGATGCCGAGAAGCTCTTCGACGCGGTCGATATCGCGGATGGCATGTTTCAGCTGCCAGCGCCAGTCTTTCCAACGGGAAATGGTGACGCCGCCGGCGTCGATAGCTTCGGCAAGTTGTTGTTGGCTGGTGGAAAAAATAGGCAAAACGACCTCCTGTGTCTGGGGCGGGGCTCCGTCCATGGACAAATCCCCAGCGATTCCGGATGGTTCCGGAATTTCGTTAAAAGTGGGAGCAGGTCGGCGCGCGAAAGAGACTTCTCGGGTGGGGAAGCGGAACGGGGCGCACGCGACGGCGTGCTCAAAGACTGAGTTTGATTGTGATCAGGTCGGACAACCCGCGACCGCGATAACGGGGGACTCCCGAAATGCGGCGCTGTCCGGTGAGATCGAGGCGCCGTCCCAATCGTGCCGGGGGGCACGGGCGTGGTCCTCGGATGCGGATTCAGGTCGAGACGTCCTGGCGGGACGCTGCCTGTAATGCGCTACCTTAGCGTATTTGCGAAGGAAAGTCAAATCGCCCCGGGTGCGGGGGGATTTTCAGGTGGGATGGGCGGCGAGAAACGGGAGGAGTTTTTCCAGTTCGAGGGGGCGGCAGTAGTGGTAGCCCTGGCCGATGGGGCAGCCGGCATTGAGCAGATAATCGTGCTGGGCCTGGGTTTCGACCCCCTCGGCGACAAAGGCGATTTCCAACCCTTGGGCCATGGCCAGCACGGCGGTGATGATGGTGTTGCGCTCGCTCGCCTGGGTGATGTTCTGGACGAAACAGCGATCGAGTTTCAGGGTGTGCAGGGGCAGACTGTGCAGGTAGCCAAGGGAGGAGTAGCCGGTGCCGAAATCGTCGACGGCGATGGTGACCCCGGCATGGGCCAGGGCGGTGAGGTTGGCCATCGACTTGTTCATGTCGCGCATGATGCTGTTTTCGGTGATTTCGATCTCGAGCACGGCGGGGTCCAGGCCGTGGCAGGCGAGGATGGCGAGGACGCACTGGTCGAAGTCGTCCGTCTCGAACTGCTGGGGGGAGACGTTGACGGCGATTTTCAGGTCGCCGAAACCCCGCTCCCGCAGGACGGCGGCATCCCGGCAGGCACGGCGCAGCACCCAGTCGCCGAGCTCGCGGATCAGTTTGGTCTCCTCGGCGATGGGGACGAACTCCGCCGGCGGCAGCAGCCCCCGCTGCGGATGGGCCCAGCGCACCAGCGCTTCCAGGCCGACGATGCGCCCTTGGGCCATATCTACCTGCGGCTGGTAGTGAAGGCGCAGCTCGTCATGACAGATGGCCCGGGGCAGCCCCGATTCGATATCCAGAAACTGGGAGCTGTCTTGGCGCATGTCGCTCGAATAGAGACAGAAACCGTTGCGTCCCGTTTCCTTGACCCGGTACATGGCCAGGTCGGCGTGGCGCAGCAGCGTCTCTTTGCTCTCCCCCTGATCGGGGTAGAGGGCGACACCGATGCTGAAGGTGATGCGCAATTCCTGGCCCTGATGATGGAAGGGCCGGCTGCCGACGGCGAGAATCTTTCGGGCGATGACCGAGGCGTCCTCGGCCTTGGCGATTCCCGGCAGCAGTAGGACGAATTCGTCGCCGCCGACCCGCGCCAGGGTGTCCCCCTCGCGCAGGCAGCGCTTGAGTTTCATCGCCACCGCCTGCAACAGCTCGTCGCCGGCAAAGTGGCCGAGGGTATCGTTGATCTTCTTGAAGCGGTCGAGATCGAGGGACATCAGGGCGAGCTTGCCGCCGGAACGTTTAGCCTGACCCAGGGCGATTTCCAGCCGGTCGTTGAAGAGGGTGCGGTTGGGCAGGCTGGTGAGAACGTCGTGGTAGCGATGGTAGCGCAGCAGCGCCTCGGACTGTTTGCGGTCGCCGATGTCCCGGGCCACGCCGTAGGTCGCGGCGGCGCCCCGGGTGCCGCGGCCATCGGCGGTGTAGGTGCCGCCTGGCGAGAGTTCGGTGGCGATGGCCCGCACCTCGACATAGCGCAGGTCGTCGCAGTTCTGCACGCGCAAGCGCAACTCCATGCGTTTGGTAGAGCGGCCGCCGCCGGGATGGTGGATGAGATTGAAGGCGTAGCGCGCCCGGTCGCGATCCTTGTCGTAGACGATTTCCGAGAAATGACGGCCGAGCAGATCGTCGACCCGGCAGCCGAGCAGGCTTTCGACCCGGTCGTTGACAAAGGAAAAACGCCCCTCGCCGTCGAGCATGAAGAAGAGGTCGGGGGCGCTGTTGACGATGAAACGATGCAGTTCCTCGGAGCCCTGCAAGCGCTTCTGGATGATGAAGTAGTCCTGTTTCCGGCGGCACCGATCGAGGTTCGCGGCGATGGTGGCGAGCAGGGTTTCGGGGGGGCAGGGCTTGGCGAGAAAATCCGCCGCCCCCTTACGGAAGGCGCTCGTCGCCTGGTCGAAGGTCGTCTCCCCGCTGAGGATGATGACGCTGCTGTCGATCCCCCGTTGCCGCAGGGTGTCGAGCAGTTGCTGACCGGACATTCCCGGCATGTTGAGATCAAGCAGGAGCAGGTCGAAGCTTTCCCGCTCGAGCAGGGCGAGGGCTGTGCCGCCGTCCTCGGCACAGACAACCTGGTAGCCGGAGAGTTCGAGCAGGCTGCGCAGGCTCTCGCGCATGGGGGGCTCGTCGTCCACCACCAGTAGTTTGGGGGGGAAGAGCTCCTGTTGTTCCTCTCTCTCCTCTTGGTCGGCGGACGTCACGGGCGACATGGCAGGGCGGGAGCGTTCAGGCATGGGCGGACGCCTCCCGGGGCAGGGTGCGCGGCAGGAGGATCTGAAAACGCGTGCCGGTCGTCGGGCCGGAGGCGCAGCTGATTTCGGCACCGAGCTGATCGAGCAGCTGTTTGACGATACTCAGCCCAAGCCCGGCATGCCCCGGCTTGGTGCTCGTGACCGGGGTGAAAAGCTCGTTCAGAACGTGCTCGGGCAGGCCCGGGCCGTTGTCACCGATGCGCAGCTCGACAAAGAGGGCGCCGTTCTTGTGGATCCGGTCGCGGGTGGCAAGGTCGATGCGTCCCCCTTTGGGGAGGGCTTCGGCGGCATTCTTGACCAGGTTCATCACCACCTGGCGCAACGCGCCGGGGCTCAGGGTCAGGGCAGGGATGCTCTCATCCAGATCGAGCTCGGCCCGAATTTTTTTCCCCTGAAAGAGGCCGTCAGCGAAGATCGTACAGAGGTCGGCGATGGTCCGGTTCAGCTCCAGCCGCTCCTCGCCGGGGGCGGGAGGCTGTTCCAGATCCTTGAAACGCGCCAGCAGATCGCCGACCCGGGCGAGCTCCTCGCGCAGAACGGCCAGTTCCTTGACGGGGCCGCCTTCCCCCAGCTTGAGGCCGAGAACATGCAGATAATTGGTGATGACGGCCAGAGGATTATTCACCTCGTGCAGCAGCTTGCGGACTTCCAGGTTGCGCTGTTGGCGCCCTACGCTCTCCTCGGTTTCACGGGCCGCTTCGGCCTCGCGGGCCTGAAGGAGCAGGAGCGCCAGTTGCCCGGCGAAGAGGTTCAGGCCCGTCCGCCATTCGTCCAGGGGCAGGCGGCGTGGCGAGGGGATACCCGCCACCGCTACGCCGAGGGGAACCTCCCCGGCGATCAGCGGGAGGACGAGCAGCCCGGGGGCCTTGAGCAGGCGGCGCAGCTGTTCGTCGACGAGGGCTTCCGTTTCGCCAGAGCTGCGGTCGAAGGAGGAGAGGGGCCGAGCCTCGCGCAAGGCCCGGCCCAGGAGGCCCGCGGAGCTTTGCCAGTCGAGGGAATAGCCGGAACAGGCGGGATGGGCGGGGGAGGGTTGGCCGAGCAAACGTTCGCCGGAGGCGTCGCAGAGGAAGAATTCGACCTCGTCGAGGGCGAAAACCAGCGCCAGATCCCGGCGGATGCGTTCGAGAGCGGCCCGGGTGTCGAGGCCGGTCGAATGCAGGCCACCGGTGCCGCCGAGCAAAGCCAGGTTGCGGGCGTAGTCAGCCAGTTCCCGCCGTGCCGGACTGGCCTCCCGGCCCGTTCCGGTGCCGAGATCGATAGCGAAGCCCTGGGCCGTTTCCAGCACCTCCGCTCGGGTTCGGTGAAAGACTTCCGCAAGAAGGGTGGCGTTGAGGCCGAAGAATTGGTCGTCGAGGTCCGTTGGTGGGAGGGCACCAGTGCCGGTGCCGCGGCTCAGGCGCGTCGCCAGATTGAAGAGTTTGACCAGAGGCGGGCTTTCGCCCAGGTCGCTTCGCGGATAATTCTGGTAGCGCACGGCGTCGGCCAGAAAGGGGGAGGTCGGCCATTGGCGCAGGAGTTCGGCACCGACCTCGGCGCCGGTGGTCGCGAAACGGTCCCGTTCCACTTGTTCGATCCGTGCCTCGGTCTCATCCATGAAGAGGATGTCTCGATAAGGCTCGGGAAAATTCTCCAGCAGCACCAGCTGCCCAAGACGGTGCAACAGGCCCGCGAGGTAGGCCTCTTCCGGAGCCGGATAGCCGGTCAGGCGGGCGAGGTCGCGAGCCAGGTGGGCGCAGAGCAGGGAGCGAAACCAGAGGGCGGCGGTAAAGCTTTCATGCCCGGGGGAAAGTTGGCTGAAATACTGGTGAACGGCGCTGGTCAGAGCCAGTCGGCGCACCGTGTCGAGGCCTAGAACCACGAGCAGGCGGCGGATCTGGGTGACCTCGGCCCATGGGCGGTAGCAGGCAGTATGGGCAAGATGGAGGATTTTTGCCGAAAGGGCGGGTTCCTGCTCGATAACCCGGGCCAGTTCTTCGAATTCGACCTGGGGCTTATGACACAACTTGAGGAGCGTCACCAGAACTTCTGGAACGGATGGAATCCTCTCGATGCGCAGATCTTCCAGGATCATGGCCACCGGCACCTTTGATGCTTGGCAAAAAGCATCCGCTTCGGCTCAAACCAAGCCCGGAGACCACTTCGGGTTTTCCCGGAATGGGCGGGGGTGGATTTGCTGAATGTTTTTTCGGGAGAAGGCTTCGCGGGAACAATTTAATCTTTGGTTATCATAATCATAAAAAAGCCTCTCAGGTCAAGGGTTAAAATGGCTATCTCCTTGAAGAAAAAGGATTATCATAGAAAATGAAAGATCTGTTCGGCCCTTGTCCCGAGCTTTTCGCCAACTCGACAAGGGCCGGTTAGGTTGGGGATTTCTCAGTAAATCCCCGGGGAATTTGTTGGGGAATTTCCTGTTGCTCTCTGCCGGGGATCTTGTTAGGATGGGCGCCGGAAAAAAGGGGAGTAGCATCCGGAACGCCTCCGGCCCGCGCTTCGTCAATACGGTGAGCTTTCACCCGGACGCGGGAGCCACGACAGCCGTCGCGCCTTGCAAGACCTTTGTCCATGACATTCACCAATGTCCTGGGGAAAGGTTTTTTTTTGCCCGGGACGCAAAAACGCGCAAGGAGAAATGAATCGATGAATACCCTGTGGATGTGGCTCGGCTTCAACCTGTTCGTCCTAGTTTTGTTGGCGCTCGATCTCGGTGTGCTCCACCGAAAAGGCCAGGAGGTGGGGATTCGCGAAGCCTTGTGGCTGAGCTTCGGCTATTTCGTCCTCGCCCTCCTTTTCGGCGCCGGCGTCTGGCATTTTCTCGGGCGGGAATCGGGGGTCGAGTTCTTTACCGGCTATCTCCTGGAAAAGAGCCTGAGCGTCGACAATATCTTCGTTTTCGTGCTCATTTTCGGCCACTTCGCGGTGCCGGCTCAGTATCAGCATCGGGTGCTCTTCTGGGGGATTCTCGGCGCCCTGGTCATGCGCGCCGCGCTGATTCTGGTCGGCGCCTCGATCATCTCGGCCTTCCACTGGGTCATCTACGTCTTCGGCGCTTTTCTTGTCTTCACCGGCGTGCGCATGCTGATGACCATCAACCAGGAACCGGACATGGAGGGAAACCGCCTCGTTCGGCTGGTCCGCCGCCGTTTCCGGGTTACCCAAGACTACGAGGGGAATCGCTTTTTCGTTCGCCGCGACGGTCTCTTGTTTCTGACCCCGCTGATGGTGGTACTGATCCTGGTTGAAGTCACCGACGTCGTCTTCGCCCTCGACTCCATCCCGGCCATTTTCGCCGTCACCACCGACCCCTTCATCGTCTATACTTCCAATGTCTTCGCCATTCTCGGCCTGCGCGCCCTGTACTTTGCCCTGGTCGGAATCATCCACCGCTTCCATTATCTCAAGTACGGGCTTTCGCTGGTGCTGATGGTGGTCGGCGCCAAGATGCTGATCAACGCCGCCTTCGGCAAGGTCATCCCAACCGAGGCGGCGCTGCTCGTCACCGCTCTGCTCATCGGCGGCTCGATGCTCATCTCCGTTGTCAAGACCCGCGTCCTGCCCGCCGAGGCGGCCGCCGCCGAGACGCGGCTCGGCTGGGTGCCGGGAAGCCCGGCCAAGACGGAGGAAAAGACGGAGGAAAAAGGGGCGGATTGAGCGGCCGACAATTTTTGTCTCGTTGCTGAAAAAAGGATTTTTTTAGATGGAAACTCTCTGGTTTGAACTGGTGATCGTCTTGCTGCTGATTCTGGCCAACGGCTTTTTCGCCGGGGCCGAGCTCGCCATCGTTTCGGTGCGGCGCGGCCGCATCGCCCAACTGGTTGCCGAAGGCCGGCCCGGCGCGAAGGTGCTGGAAGGATTGCAGGCCGATCCCCATCGTTTTCTCGCCACGGTGCAGATCGGCGTGACGGTGGTCGGTACCCTCGCCTCCGCCGTCGGCGGCGCCGCCGCCATCGAAGTGATCAAGCCGCTTCTGCAGCAGGCGCCGATTGAGCTGGTGCGTGATGCCGCCGAGCCCCTCTCCCTCTTTCTGGTGGTCGGCTGCATCGCTTACTTTTCCCTGATTCTCGGGGAACTGGTGCCCAAGGCGTTGGCCCTGGAATATTCGGAACGGATCGCCCTCGGCGTCGCCCGGCCGATCCATTGGCTGGCCCGGTGGGGGGGGGCGGCGGTCTTTGTCCTGACCTTGTCGAGCCGAACCGTGCTGGCGCTGCTCGGGGTCAAAGGCCGGGGCGAGCAGGCCTTCATCACCAAGGATGAGATCCAGCATCTGATCGCCGAAGGGCGGGAGAGTGGCTCGGTCTCGTCCGACGAGCAGGAATTTATCCGCAACGTCTTCGAGTTTTCCAACACCCAGGTGCGCGAAGTGATGGTTCCCCGGCCGCGGGTGGTCGGTCTCGATCTGGAGCTTTCTCGGGAGGATGTGCTGGCGCGGGTGTTGGAACATCAGTATTCCCGCTACCCGGTCTATCGCGGCGAAATCGAGGCCGTGGTCGGCTTCGTGCACGGCAAGGATCTGTTGGCGCAAGCCGTGCGCTCAACTTCCTTCGATCTGCAAGACCTGATGCGCCCCTGTTTTTTCGTTCCGGAAACGAAACGGGTCAACGAACTGTTGCGCGAGATGCAGCGCAAACATCTGCATATGGCCATGGTCGTCGATGAATACGGCAGCTTGAGCGGGGTGGTGACAACCGAGGATCTGCTGGAGGAACTGGTGGGGGAAATCGAGGACGAGCATGACGCGGACGAGCCGCGCCGAATCCAGCCCCTCGATAACGGCGGTTATCTGGTCGATGCGTTCATTACCCTCAAGGATCTGGAGGATTTGCTCGGTGTGCGCTCTGTCCCTGATAAGCCTTTCGACACGTTGGCGGGGTTGATTCTCTTCAAACTGGGGCACCTGCCTACGGAGGGAGAGCAACTCGACTGGAGGGATTTCCGGCTGACCTGCGTCAAAGTCAGGGGAACCGCGATTCGCCGGGTGCGCATCGAGCCCCTTGACGAAGACCTCGCCTAGCTTCGGGTGAGGACATTGAGCCGGCGCCCGCCACGGAGGACGATGCCTTCGGCGGTCTTGTAGGGGGTGAGGAAGGTGCGGATTTCCGCCAGCCGCTCGGCGGGCAGTTGAGCATGGTTGGGGACTTTGCTGGCGAAGAAGTCGGCTTCGTCGCTGAAGAGAAAGGCGGTTTCGAAGTGGATGGTCGGCCCGACCGTCCACCCGGTCAGCTCTTCTATGGCCGACAGCGCCGCCGCCTGTTCGCGGCTTTCGTCACCGCTGCCGATACCGAAGCGCTGCTTGGCTTCCATAAAGGGGCCTTCCGCCCCCGGTTCCAGCACCATGATTGCGCCGCCGGGGCGTAGCAGCCGGCCGGCGGCTTCCAAACTGGCGGTCATGGCGCCGATGGGAACGTGGTGCAGGGAGAGGGTGTAGATCACCAGGTCGAAGGAAGCGGGGGGGAGATCCTCGGGGACGCCGCTCGGAGCCTGGCGGAAAGTGACATTCTCAGCGGTGACAGCGGCGCGGGCCTTGGCCAGGGCCTTGCCGTCGGGGTCGGTGGCCAGGACCGAAGTGGCATAGCGGGCCAAGTCACGGGTGATACGGCCGCCGCCGCAACCGATCTCCAGCACCTTTTTGCCGGCGAGGGGATAGTGGGCGAGGATGGTGGCGATATATTGGTCGGTGGCGTCCTGAATCATGGTCGGCTCCTTTATCCTGTGATGAAAAGACCTCTCCGTGGCTTTGTTCGCCTTCCGCGTTTTTTCAGTCGGCAAAATTTGACCGAGGTCAAGGTGTTGTCGAGAGCAATCTGTTCCCATGGCACAAAACCGCCGGCCAATCGGCGGATATTTAGGAGAAGCTGATGTTAACTGATTTTTTATCCCGAAGAACCCGGATACGCAACCTCATTCAGTGGCTCTTTTTTGCCTGGATTTTGGGGATCGGCGTCCGTTTCGCCCTTTTTGTCCGCCATTACGAAAGCTTCGGCGCGACTCCCTATGTCTCCCGCCCGCCCGGGGTCGAAGGGTTTCTCCCCATCGGCGCCCTGGTCAGCCTGAAATACTGGCTGACGACGGGAATCGTCGACCAGGTCCATCCGGCGGCCATGATTCTCTTGCTGACCTTCATCGCCATGAGCTTTTTCGCGCGTAAGAGTTTCTGCTCCTGGCTCTGTCCCGTGGGCACCTTGTCCGAGGCGGTATGGAAGCTGGGGCAACGAGTTTTCGGCCGCAACTTCCGCATCTGGACCTGGCTCGACTGGCCGTTGCGTGGGCTGAAATATCTGCTTTTGGCCTTCTTCGCCAAGATCATCTTCCTCGACATGCCGTCTTTTGCTCTCGCCTCCTTTCTTGAAACCCCCTACTGGGCGGTGAGCGACGTGAAGATGCTCCATTTCTTCATCGGCATGTCGACGACCGCTCTGGCAATCATCGCCGCGATTACCCTGCTGTCTTTCTTCTATCAGAACTTCTGGTGCCGTTATCTCTGCCCCTATGGGGCGCTGCTCGGTCTTTTCAGTTTTTTCAGCCCACTCAAGATTCGTCGCGATGCCCACACCTGCGTCGATTGCGGCAAGTGCGCCAAGGCCTGCCCATCGCGTCTGCCGGTCGATCGTAAGGCCGCCATCAGCAGCCCGGAATGCACCGGCTGTCTGAGTTGCGAGGCGGTCTGTCCGACCCGATCCCTGGCCATGGCTCCCCCGGGGGGGCGGGATCTTCTCGCCGGTTGGCGCTTTCCGCTGCTGGTGATGGCGATCTTCGCCCTGGGGGTGGGAACGGGCATGATCAGTGGACTCTGGGAGTCGAGCCTGACCGCTGAGGATTACCGGCGGCTGATCCCCATGTCGCGTCAACTCATCCATTGACCGGTGCTCATACACCTGTATAAATGCTGGATACACCCTGAAAACGACTTAATCACTAATGATTACAGTAGATTGATTCAGTTTTAGGCCGATCTAACGAAATCATCATAACGAAAAAATGTATATTTGTGTTATACGCCGAGGGTCTGCGAACTGTTCGCGCAGGCCCTCGGCGTTTACTTTTTTCTCCTGTGATTTCAATAAATTGAAAATATTTTATGGGATTTTTCCAAGATTGGTACGCTCCTCGCTATAGATAAAGACAACAGCAAGGCACAACGCCTCAAGCTAATCACCTGCATCCATAGGAGGACATCATGAAAGTCAAATCCCTGATCGCATCCGCCACTCTCGCTCTTTCCGCCCTGGCCGCTCCCGCATTCGCCGCCTCGACCCGCACCGACCACAGCGGCATCGTCGTCTGGGTCTTCCTCGGCTTCTGCGGCCTGATCGTCGCCGCCCAGCTCATCCCGGCCCTCTTGGTGATGTTCGGCATCGTTAAAGCCGTGGCCGAGCCGAAAGCACAAGAAGCGAAACAGAGCGCCCACTAACCCTCGCAACGAACCCGACCTCATAAAGGAGGAGACCATGAAAGCCATCGCCCGCACCAGCCTGCTCACCACCGGATTGTTGACTCTGGCCACCAGCGCATTCGCCGCCGGTTCCGCGAGCGGCGGCAGTGGCCTCCTCGTCTGGCTCTTTCTCGGCTTCTTCGGCCTGATCGTCGCCACCCAGCTGGTTCCGGCCGTGATGCTGGTCATCGGCATCGCCAAGGGTGTGACCGCCAGCAGCGAAGCGACGGAAGCCGGCAAGTAATCGCCTGAAGCGCCGCCAGTAGCAAAGCAAAAAAAGCGGGCCATTCTCCCCAGAGAACGGCCCGCTTTTTTTGTGTGTAACATTCACAACTAGGTTGATTTTATGATGATTCGCAAAAACGACCCGGCAGATTTTTCTTGCAACGGATTTGCGCTCTCGGTAGGGTGAAAGGCCTGTCCGCTCCCCGTCCGGGGTGTCTATGATTGCTACTGCTCACAAGTGATCCGCCATGAGCGCTCTCACCCACAACGAAATCACCGCCCTGTTGCTGGCCCTCGGCCTGCTTTTGGCCAGCGCGCGGATTCTGGGGGAAACGGCCCAGCGCCTGAATCTGCCTTCGGTTCTCGGTGAGATCCTTGCCGGTATTCTCTGGGGCCCGACCATTTTCGGGGCACTGGCGCCGGAATGGAGCGCCTTTATCTTTCCTGCCCAGGGAGGCGGGGCGCTCGCCTTCGATGGCCTGACAACCCTGGCGATCGCGCTCTTTCTGCTGGTGGCCGGGCTGGAAGTCGATCTCACGACCGTCTGGCGCCAAGGCCGGGTCGCTCTTTGGGTCGCCATCGCCGGCATGATTTTGCCCTTTTCCATCGGCTTTTCCGTGGCCTGGTGGTCCCCGGAATGGCTGGGCTATCAGCCCGGAGTTCCGCACCTGCCTTTCGCTCTCTTCATGGCGACGATTCTTTCCATCTCCGCCTTGCCGATCATCGCCAAAATTCTCATGGATCTGAATATCTACCGGAGCGATCTGGGGGTCACGATCATCGCTGCGGCGGTTTTTAACGACCTGCTCGGCTGGCTGGTCTTCGCCATGATCCTGGGGATGCTCGGTGTCAATCAGGGCATCCCCCTGGCCCATACCCTGTGGATCACCCTGGTCTTTACTGCCTCGATGTTGACTGTCGTGCCCTGGTGCATCCATCGCCTTCTCCCCTGGATCCAGGCACACACCAGTTGGCCCGGAGGCGTTCTCGGTTTTGCTTTTTCCTTTTGCCTGATGACGGCGGCCTTCACCGAATGGATCGGGGTGCATGCGATTTTCGGTTCTTTTCTGGCCGGTGTGGCCTTGGGGCATTCGAGCCATTTACGGGAGCGGACCCGGGCGACGATCGATCAGTTCGTCTCCTTCATCTTTGCCCCGCTCTTTTTCGCCAGCATTGGCCTGAAAGTCAATTTTTCCGAGCAGTTCGATCTCGTCCTGACGCTGACCATCCTGCTGTTGGCGGTCACGGGCAAGGTCATCGGCAGCGCCTGCGGCGGGCGTCTGGGCGGTCTGGTCTGGCGCGACGCTTTCGCCGTCGGTTTCGGCATGAGTGCCCAGGGAACGATGGGGATTATCCTCGGCGTATTGGCGCTGCAGATGGGATTGATCAGCCACCAGGTCTTCGTCGCTTTGGTCGTGGTGGCCCTGGTCACCTCCCTGATGAGCGGCCCCCTGCTGCAACGTCTGCTCGGTTTGCGCAAGGCCCGGCGCTTCTGTGCCCATGTCGGGGCCAAAACCTTCATCAACCCTCTGACCGCTTACTCCAAGGATGGCATCATCATGGAGCTTGCCACCGCCGCCGCCGAAGTGGTCGATGTGGATGTCGCCACTATCAGTCATGCGGTCCGTCAGCGGGAACGCCTGATGTCCACCGGTATCGGACGGGGCTTGGCCGTCCCGCACGCCCGCTTACCGGAGCTAACCGAGCCGGTGGTGGTGGTGGGGTTATCCCACGGGGGAGTTGACTTCGACAGCCCGGACGGTCTTCCGGCGCAGGTCATCTGCTTGATTCTCACCCCCGTGCAGGACGATGGCGCTCAGCTGGAGATCCTGGCGGATATTGCCTCCACCTTTAAGATCAAGGAGATTCGGGAAAAGGTCGGGGGGGTCAGCAATTTTACAGAGTTTCTCGCCCTGGTCCGAAGCGGCCAGGGGCGCTGAAATCGAAAATGAAAAAGCCGTGCTGATTTTTCAGCACGGCTTTTTCATTATGGACGGAAAGAGTAACCCTTCGCTTATTTGAGCTCGGCGAGTTTGGCCTTGGCCTTGCCGGCTTCCTCGGACTGGGGATAGGTCTCCTGAACCTTGCGCAGGATGATCTTGGCATTCTGCGTGTCGCCCAGGGCCTGGAAGGCCAGGCCTTGCTTGAACATGGCCGCGGGGGTCTTGGGATGGGTGGGGTGTTTCTGAATCACATCCTGAAACTGGAGGATGGCGTTCTCGTAGCTCTTTTCGCCGAAGTGGGCCTCGCCGATCCAGTACATGGCATTGGTGGCCAGGGGGTGCTGGGGATTGTCCTTGAGAAAGAGCTGCAGACTTTCCCGGGCGCCGGCGAAGTCGCCGGTTTTCTGGATTTTTTCCAGGGCCACCTCGTACAGCGCCTCGGGCGAATTGGGCATGCCACCGACGATGCCACCGGCACCGCCGAGGGCCGCGCGGTTCTCCTCCAGCTTCTGAACCCGGTCTTCCAGGGAGGTGAGCTTCAGCCCGAAGTCGTCCTTGACCAGCAGCATGTCACTGCGGAGTTCGTCCCGTTCCCGGGCCTGATCCTCGAAGCGTCCGTTGACGGACTGTACATCGATCTTCAGGGTGTCCAGCGCAACCTGCAAGTCGGCCTGGGTGCGACCGAGGGTGTCGAGGCGCTGTTCCAGTTCACCGGTCAGGCTCTTACCCTGGGCGGCCAGGCTCAGTTCGGCCTTGGCCAGGCGTTTCTTCATTTCATCAAGATCCCGTTCCGTTCGTAGCTGGCGTTGCGTGGCGCAGCCCGAGAGGGTCGTCAGCAGGGCGAGCAGGAGAAGGGGTTTGATCCAATGGGTCATGGCGGACTTCCTTTTTCGGCAGGCCCGGCCGCGTCGGGACGCGGCCGGGGGATGGCGGGTCTGATCAGCGGGCGGCTTTGAACTCGGCGCGGCGATTCTGTGCCCAGGCGCTTTCGTCGCTGCCGACGGTCAGGGGCATTTCCTCGCCGAAGGAGATGATGTTCAGCCGGTTCGGGGCGATGCCGAGGGAAACCAGGTAGCTCTTGGCGGCATTGGCGCGGCGCTCGCCGAGAGCGAGGTTGTACTCGTCGGAGCCGCGCTCGTCGGTATGCCCTTCGATGCGGATGTTGAGTCCCGGGTTGGCCTTCAGATAGTCGGCGTTGTTGGCCAGAGTGGCTCGCGCCTCGTCGCTCAGGGTGAACTGGTCGAAGCCGAAGTAGATGCGGTTGAGACCGGCGATGTCGCCGCCGAGCAGGGCGTCGTAGCTGGAGGCCGGACGGTCGCCGACGCCGCCGGAAGCGAGGGAGCTGTCGCCATAGCCGGTGGAATCACCAGCCGGTGCGCTCGAAATAGCGGAGGTGTCGGTCGGGGTGGTCACGACCGCTGCCGGCTTTTTCGCGCAGCCGACGGCCAGGGTGGCGAGAAGGGTAAGGGACAGCAGCAGACGCAGGGTGATTTTCATCGTTGTTCTCTCCTTGATGTGAATGATGGGCCTTTATGCCGAAAGCCCAGCCGGGCTTCGGAGCCTGTGTAAGACGCGCTGATTATAACCAAGACGGGTTAAAAAACAACTGTTTTCGGGGGGCTTACCACTCCCCGGACCAGGCCGGATGACTGCTGTCGCCGCCCAGGGCAACCGGGCGGGCGCCGGTACCGTCAGCGCGCATGACATAGATGCCGCGCTTGCCCTGGGCGCTGGAAGAGTAGACGATGAAGCGGCCGTCGGGGCTCCAGCGCGGATGTTCCTTGTTGCCGCCGCCGAAAGTCAGTTGCCGTTCGTCAGTGCCGTCGGGATTGATGGTGAAGACATCGAACTGCCCGCCGGCCATGCGGCTGAAGGCAATGCGGTCCCCCTTGGGGCTCCAGGCCGGGGTGACGTTGTATTTGCCCGAGCTGTTCAACCGCCGGACCTGACCGCTGCTCACATCGAGAATGAAAATATGGGGATTTCCCTGGCGGTCGGAGACAAAAGCGATCTGGCTGCCGTCGGGGCTCCAGCTGGGATCGGAGTCGATTCCCCAGGCATCGGTGAGGCGCTTGTTGATGGAGCCGCTGGTGCCGATCAGGTAGATTTCGGCGTTGCCGTCGCGGGAAAGGGTGACGGCGAGCTCGCGACCGTCCGGGCGGTAGCGGCCGGCGATGTTGAGACCTCGTTGCGCGGAAATGCGCACCTCCTTGCCCGAATAGGTCTCCTTACGGTAAAGGTCGGGATTCCCGCCTTTGTACGAAGTGAAAACCAGCTCCTTCCCCCGAGGCGAGAAGTCGGGGTTGAGGACGATGGCGCGGTGGTCGGTGATGCGCGTCGGGTTATGCCCGTCCACATCCATCAGATAGAGTTCCTTGTGCCCGGTGCGATTGGAGATAAAGGCCAGTCGGGTGTTGAAGGGGCCGTTTTCCCCGGTCATACTCTTCATAATCTGGTCGGCGAAGGAGTGGGCCATGCGCCGCGCGTCGGCGACCTTGCCGGTGTAGCGCCGTCCGGCCAGCAACCTCCGTTCGACCACGTCGAAAAGACGGGCTTCGAGGGTCAGCTGATCCCCCTGCACGACATAGCCGCCCTTGATGAGGTAGTCGGCGCGCAACAGGCGCCACTGGGCGAAATCGATCTCCACGCTGTTGAGGGCGAGCACCCGGGCATCGCTGAGGAAGGAAGCCGGATCGACCAGACTGAACATGCCGGTGAGATCCATGTCCCAGGAAAGCACCTGCTCGATTTCCTTGGCCAGTTCCGGTCGGGCGGCCCCTTCCATGGGCAGGAACGTGGTGACGGCCAGGGGCACGGCCTGCTGACCGGGGGCGCTGACTTCGATCTGGGCAAGAACGGTTGCCGGCGCGCAGCAGATAAGGGTCAGAAGAATGATGAAAAGGGCCGTTAATTTTTTCATTGTCTCTGTAATTCCTTTAGGTTAAACACGACTTCCTTACGGGTTCCGGCGAGGGTCGGCATGGGGTTTTCTTTGAGCTTCAGGATTGCTTTGACGACGGAATCATCGAACCGGGAATCGGTAGATTTGTCGAGAAATTTGTAATTGGACAGCTTTCCTTGGCTATCGAAGGTCAATTGAACTTTGGCTTCCAAATCCGTACGGGTAACTTGGTATGGGGAGAGCCCCCAAGCTCGTGTGAGGAACTCCTTTAGCCAAGCCTCGTCTAAAACCCCTTCCTCCGATCCCTTGCCGTCGGGCATGCCGACCGGGACGTTGCCTGCGGAAGCTTTGGCAGTTTTAGCCGCCAGTGCCTCGATTGCAGCCTGCGCGCCGGCGTATTCCTGCTTTTTCTGCAACTTCTCCAGGGCGGTGGTGACACTCGCCTCTTCCTTGTCCGTGACCTTCGGCTTGTCGGCCGTTTTCGGTTTCTCGGGCTGCGGCTTGGCCTCGGCCTTGGGTTTCGGTGTCGGTTTGGGTTCCGGTTTCGGCTCGGGCTTGGGCTTGGGCTCGGGTTTCGGTTCCGGCTTGGGCGGTTCCGGTTTGACTACCTCGGGCTTGGCTTCCGGTTTCGGCGGCAGCGGCACCGCCTCCGGTTTCGGTTCCGGGGCGCTGGCGCCCGGCGTCGGCTCGGTCTTCTCCGGGCCCTTTTGGACATCCGGCCGACCGGCGCGGGGGTCTTTCACCGGCAGGTTGACCAGGTCGACGATGTAGACCGGCTTCGGCGGCGTCTTTATCGTCGGCAGGATGACCCCGGAAAAAAGGAGCAGCAGCACGGCATGGATGATGAGGGAAACCACCAGCATGCGGGGCAGCCCCGGTTCGGGACGGGCTTTAATGCCCTGCCGTATGTGCGGATTCGGGTGCATAGAATACAACAGACAGCCGCGAGGGCTTCCAGTGGAGGGTCAGCGGGGTTCCTGGGAAACCATTCCCAGTTTGGCGACGCCGGCTTTCTTGATCGCCGCCATGACCGGAACGACCTTGCCGTAAGGGACATCGCGATCGGCTTCGAGGAAGACATCCTTTTCGTCCTCGGGCTTGTCCTTGAGGATCTGCTGAAGCACCGGGGTCAGCTTGACGGCGTCCTCGATCTTGGTGCGGCCGATGGAGATGGCGCCGTCCTTCTGGACGGTGATCACCAGCGGCTCCTTGTTGGCGGTAAGGCTGGGGGCTTCCGCGACCTCGGGGAGATTGACGTCGACCCCCTGTTCCATCATCGGCGCGGTGACCATGAAGATAATCAGCAGCACCAGCATGACGTCGACGAAGGGGGTGACGTTGATCTGGGAAACAGGTCCGCGGTTGCCGCGACTCGGCCCGATATCCATTTAGCCCCTCCGCATCATGCGAGCAGAAAAGTTGCTACCGTGGCTCATTATCCCCTCCGCATCATGCGTTCGACGATGTTGAGAAATTCCTGGCTGAAGTTATCCATCTCGCCGGTGAGCACGTTGACCTTGTGCATGAAATGGTTGTAGCCCATGACCGCCGGAATCGCCGCGATCAGGCCGATGGCGGTGGCCACCAGCGCCTCGGAGATGCCCGGTGCGACGACCGCCAGCGAGGCGCTGCCGCTTTCGCCGATGCCGCGAAAGGCGTCCATGATCCCCCAGACGGTGCCGAAAAGACCGACGAAGGGGGCGGTGGAACCGGTCGTGGCGAGGGTGGTGGTGAATTTTTCCAACCGGTGGGTTTCGAGGGTGGTGGCCCGGCGCAGGGCACGGGCGACGTTTTCCGCGCCGCCCAGGTCGGTGCTCAGGTGTCCTTCGTCCTCACCGGGGCGGCGCCCCTGGATTTTGAGCAGTTCCTGGTAGCCTTCGCGGAAGAGGACGGTCAGCGGCGAATTGGGATAATCCCTGAGCCCCTGGTTGATGACGTCGAAACGCTTCTTCGCCCAGAAAAAGTCGAGGAACTGGTCGGAGTCGCGGGTGGCGCGGTGAATGACCAGGAATTTGTAGAAAATGATGGCCCAGGAGACCACCGAAAAATAGACCAGCAGCAGCAGAACCAGTTTGACGACCGGCCCGGCATTGAGCACCAGATCCAAGGTTTCCTCCCATGAATAAAGGGGTTGGGGTCAGACGCGGCGATTATTATGCTAAGAGCGCGCCCAAGTCAATGGCATTCGCGGGGGGCGGGCGCGACTCAGGGTGCCTGGGCGCGACGGGCGCGGCGGTAGAATTCGACTTGGGCGAGTTTGGCCGGATTGGCGCCGGCGGCCAGGGCATCGAGGCGCATCAGGTCGAGCATGAGGGGAAAACGCGGGTCTTCGACGAAACGCCACTGGCGGCGGCTGAGCTGACTTTCTTCGTCGACCTGCCAGGAGAGCGCGAACATGTGGTGGTGTACCAGCCAGAGAATATCCTCGATCTTGGCCGGTTCCATGCCGAGGCGCTCCATGATCCCGCGGGCCAGTTCGACCCCGGCCCGGTCATGGCCGAAGGCGCGGATGCGACCGTCGATTTCCCGGGTGGTCTCGGCCTTGCCGATGTCGTGAAGGAGCGCGCCCCAGGCCAGGCGCGGGTCGGCTTGGGGCGGCAGGTGGCGGATCGCCAGCAGGGTATGGGTCAGCACATCCCCCTCAGGATGATATTCGGGGGGTTGGGGGATGCCGTCGAGGCGATAGAGTTCGGGGAGGATACGGCGCGCTTCCGGATCCTCGCGCCAGCGCCGTTCACGCTCCGCCCCGTCGGGGATGAGAAACAGATTTTCGAGGTATTGCAGATCGGTCACGATGCCTCCCTTACGCAAGCCGAGGCCTCTTATACACCCCAGGACGAACCAATGCAAGCGGGCGGCTCAGAGATGGTGCGCCAGGTGGACCAGGGCGTGGCGGGCCGTGGATGAATGGGGGGAGCGTTCGATCAGGCGGCGCAGGGCGGCAAGATCGTCCAAGTCTTCCCAGGGGGGAAGCTCCCGGTAGTCGAGGGCCAGTTCCTCGGCCCGACGGCGGGTAGCGGCGAGCAGCTCGGGGGTGCTCCAGGGCATGTCGCGAAAGAGCTCCGGATGGGGCTCACGTGCGCCGATCAGCACATAGCCGCCGTCGGCGGCGGGAATGGTCACGACCTCGGCCTTCTCCAGCAGAGCGAAGGCCGCCTCGACCTGTTCCAGGGGGAGGTCGGGGCTGTCGCTACCGATCAGGGCCGCCGCCGGCGCGCCCTGTTTCAGCAGGTAGGCCAGTCCCCGTTCCAGGCGCCGGCCGAGATCGCCCTCGCCCTGGGGAAGACGCGGCAGGTCGCGGCCGTGGGCCGCGAACCAGTCGGGAGCATCGGCGTGGAAGAGGGTCGGCGCGAACGTTCCGTGGTCCATGCGCGCCAGGGTTTCAAAAAGGCTGGTCCGGTAGAGGTGCGCCGCTTCCTCCGGGGTCAGCGGGGGACAGAATCGGGTCTTGACCTGCCCCGGTCGCGGTGCCTTGGCGAAGATGCCGAGGGCCGGCAGGTGGGTTCGGTTTCGGTCGATTGTATACAGTCCCCCCGCCACCTTATCCACCTCTTCCACAGACTTGTCCACAGGTGCGATCAGCGCCGCTGTTCGACCAGGGCGTAGGCCGAATGGTTGTGGATCGACTCGAAATTTTCGCACTCGACCCGGAACCAGGTAACATTTTCAATGCTTTGCAGCTTCTCTGTGACGGCGCGGACAATGTCCTCGACGAACCTGGGATTGTCGTAGGCCTGTTCGGTCACGGCCTTTTCGTCCTCGCGCTTGAGCAGAGAGTAAACCGGGGCGCTGCCGCAGACCTCGATCCAGTCGATGAGATCCTCCAGCCAGATATGGTCGCGGTAGCGCACCTGCACGGTCACGGCGCTGCGCTGGTTGTGGGCGCCGCGGGCGCTGATCTCCCGGGAGCAGGGGCAGAGGGAAGTGACCGGCACGGTCACACCGAGGATGAAATCGCCGGTCTCTCCCAGGCTGCCGAGCATCCGGCATTGGTATTCCATCAGCCCGCGCGCCCCCGAGACCGGGGCCCGCTTTTCGATGAAGTAAGGAAACTCCAGCTCCAGGTGGGCGCTGGACGCCTCCAGCCGTTCTTTCATTTCTACCAGGATGGCATCAATCCCCTCGATGCTGATCTCACCATGATGCTCGTTGAGAATCTCGATGAAGCGGCTCATGTGGGTGCCCTTGAAGTGATGGGGCAGATCCACGTACATATTGATGCTCGCCACCGTGTGCTGGCGGTCCTTGCTCTTGTCGAGGACGACGATGGGATAGTGGATGTTCTTCACCCCAACCTTGTCGATGGGAATGTTGCGCTCGTCCCGGGACTGCTGCAAGTCGGGCATGGCGGCCCCGGCAGGGGCCGGTGAGGAGTGAGGGGTGAGGGGTGAGGGGGGGATGCTTTTCTCGGTCATATCGCTTGTCGTCCTGGTTACTGGTTATGGTTTCTCCGCTTTACGCCTAACTCTTCACCCCTCACGCTTTGCTCACATAGCGGACGGGATCGGGCACGCCGGCCTCGGCGAAGCCTTTCAGGCGTAGACGGCAGGAGTCGCAACGACCGCAGGCCAGGCCGTCGGGGGTGGGGTCGTAGCAGGAGTGGGTGAGGGCGTAGTCAACCCCGAGATCCAGACCCTTGCGAATGATTTCCGCCTTGGTCAGCGAAATCAACGGGGTATGGATGCGGTAGCGGCCGCTCCCCTCGACGCCGGCGCGGGTGGCGAGGTTGGCCAGGGTTTCGAAGGCGGCGATGTACTCGGGGCGGCAGTCGGGATAGCCCGAATAGTCGAGGGCGTTGACCCCGATGTAGATGTCGAAGGCGCCGAGAACCTCGGCCCAGCCAAGGGCGAAGGAGAGAAAGATGGTGTTGCGCGCCGGGACGTAGGTGACCGGGATTTCCCCCTCCTGGACTCCCTCTTTGGGCACCTCCAGAGTGCTGGTCAGGGCGCTGCCGCCGATGCGGCGCAGGTCGATCTCCACCAGCTGGTGCTCCACCGCCCCCATCCGCGGCGCATAGCGGCGGGCCTGGTCGAGTTCGACGGTGTGGCGCTGACCGTAGGCGAAGCTCATGGCGTAAGGGGCAAAGCCCTCGGCCTGGGCGATGGCCATGCAAGTGGTGGAATCGAGTCCGCCGCTGTAGAGAACCACGGCTTTTTTACGGTTCGGCATGGGGATGCTCCTTGTCGGCAAGAGGTTGTTAACGGGTGGGATGAGAAGGCGACCGGAAGTCGTTTCAGTACACCTCATCATGGCTGCCGATGCTGACCGGGATGATTTTGCCGTCCTCGAACAAAAATTCCAGGGTAATGCGATAGCTGATGTTGATGGAGACGGAATGCAGATCGCGAAGCGGCCCGGTCAGGCGATGCAGTCGCAGGGACGGATGTCGCGGATTGAGTTCCAGTAGCTTCAGGGTCTTTTCGTATTGAGGCAGCAGTTCCGGGTGACGTTTGATGAATTTTGCGGCGCGTTTCAGATAGCTGTGGGTATAGATGATGCGAAAGCTCATGCCCCGGTATTCCTGATGCGGGCGATATGCGCGTCGACACTTTCTTCCGTCGTTTCGCCGGCGGCCAGTTCCCTCCGGGTTTCATAGAGGGCCGCTTCCAGTTCGCACACCCGCAGCCGGTTGTACTCTTCGAGCTCCATAACCACATAACGATCTTGCCCGCGCACGGATATGACCGCCTCCGGGCTCTGCTCAAGGGCTTTTTCGATGGAAGAGACGCCCCGGGTCTTCAGTTCGTTTGCCGCGATGATTTTCATGTCGCACCTCCAACAGCACTGGTCAAAATGCTTTTAATCGTACTGTCGATCGTTCGGCATGTCAAATGGTCCGTTCTTTCGGCTGGACTCTTTTAGTAAACCTCGTAGAAATCTCCGGTGCCCAACCGGTGCACCTTGAGCAGGTTGGTGGTGCCGGGGGAAGAGACCGGGCTGCCCATGGTGATGACGACGATATCCCCCCGGCGCAGCACGCCGCGGGAGAGGATGAGTTTTTCCACCGAGCGGATCTGCGCTTCCGTATCCCCCTCGATGGCGACCCGCAGGGCGTGGATGCCGGCGTAGAGGCAGAGCCGGCGGCGAGCCGTCTGGGACGGGGTGATGGCAAAGATCGGCAGGTCCGGGCGGTATTTGGCGACCAGCGCGGCGGTGCCGCCGGTTTGGGTGAAGGCGAGAATGGCGGCGGCGCCGACCGTTTCCGCCACCCGGCAGGCGGCCTGACCGATGGCTTCGGAGAGGCGCCGGTAGCCGAGGGTTTCGGGGATCGGGTGAAAGACGTTGGTTTTCAGTACCGGGTCCTGCTCCACGTCATGGGCTACCCGCACCATGAGGGAAACGGCTTCGACCGGATATTTGCCGGCGGCGGTTTCGCCGGAAAGCATGACGGCATCGGTGCCGTCGAGGATGGCGTTGGCCACGTCCGAGGTCTCGGCACGGGTCGGGCGCGGGTTGTGTATCATGCTTTCCAGCATCTGGGTGGCGGTGATGACCGGTTTCCCCGCCTGGTTGCACATGCGGATGATGCGTTTCTGGATCAGCGGCACCTTTTCGGGGTTCATCTCCACGCCGAGATCCCCCCGCGCCACCATGATGCCGTCGGCAGCCTCGAGAATGGCGGCGAAATCCTCCACCGCCTGGGGTTTCTCGATCTTGGCGATGACGCGCATGCTGCTCTTTTCCCGATAGAGCCGTTCCTTGAGTTCGAGGACGTCGGCGGCCTGCTGGACAAAGGAGAGGGCCAGATAGTCGATCTCCTGACCGAGGCAGAAGCGGAGATCTTCGAGATCCTTTTCCGTCATGGCGGGGATGGAGACGCGGGCGCCGGGGAGGTTGATCCCTTTGCGATCCTTGAGGGTGCCGCCGACCACCACCTGGCAGCGCACATCTTCATCGGTTACGGTGAGCGCCCGCAGCTCGAGCAGGCCATCGTCGAGGAGGATCGCGTCGCCGGGCTTGACATCCTGCGGCAAGCCTTTGTAATCGCTGGGGATGAGAGCCCCTTCCCCGAGTACGTCGCGGGTGGTGAGAATCACTTCCTGGCCGGTACGCAGGGACAGGGAACCGTCGCGGAGATGCCCGACGCGGATTTTCGGCCCCTGCAAGTCGGCGAGAATGGCCACCGCCTGGTGTCGGCGCCGGGAAAGTTCGCGCAGGCGGCGGATGATGCGCGCCTTGCCCGCGTGGTCGCCGTGGGAAAAGTTCAGGCGAAAGACGTCGGCGCCGGCTTCCATCAGAGCCAGTAGCATCTGTTCGGATTCGCTGGCGGGTCCGACCGTGGCGACGATCTTGGTGCGCCGGTACATGAGTCCTCCTCGCCGGGGGGAAACAGGGAATGACGGGACGGCAACAGCCGCCCGTTCAAGGGGTCGTCACTATATCACGCCCCCCGGGGGACGGCAAAATAAATGGCCAGGGGCGGGTGTTTGTGGTATCCATGGACAATTTTAATCGATTATCCGAGGTGGTTTGCCCATGTCCACGTTATTTCGTTATCTCCTCTGGTCCGGCCTGGTTCTTGTCCTGCTCGGGATTGGTGCCTTGGTCGGCGCCTACTTCTATGTCGCCGGTTCCTTGCCTAAACTCGACTCCCTGAGCGATTACCGGCCGCCGGTCATCAGCCGGGTGCTCAGCGACGAAGGGGAAGTTATCGCCGAGTTCTACCGGGAGCGGCGCATCGTCGTGCCGGTGGCGCGCATGCCTGAGCGACTGGTGCGCTCCTTTGTCGCCGCCGAGGACTCCAAATTTTTCGAGCATCAGGGGATCGACCTCTTTTCCATTCTCCGCGCCGCGCTGAAAAATCTCAAAGCAGGGGGGGTCGTTCAGGGAGGGAGCACCATCACCCAGCAGATCGCCAAGGGTCTGCTGCTGACTCCGGAAAAGAAGTTCTCCCGCAAGTTCAAAGAGGCGATTCTCGCCTGGCGGATGGAAAAGCGTCTTTCCAAGGACGAACTCCTTTATCTCTATCTCAACCAGATCTATCTCGGCCACGGTGCCTACGGCGTGCAGGCGGCGGCGGAGAATTACTACAACAAAAACGTCGAAGAGCTTTCCCTGGCCGAGTGCGCGATGCTGGCGGGATTGCCCCAGGCCCCCAGCCGCTACTCCCCCTACCGCAATTTCGCCCGAGCCAAGGAGCGGCAGAAGTATGTCCTTGGCCGCATGGTCGAGGACGGCTACATCACCGAGCAGGAAGCGGCGGCGGCCGTCGCCGAGTCGCTGACCATCCATCCCCGCACCAACGCCCACAGCCACGAGGCGGCTTACTTCACCGAACAGGTGCGGCGTTATCTGGAAGAGGCCTACGGCGAGGAGATGCTCTATACCGGCGGGCTGGAAATTAGCACGACCATGAACCTCGCCATGCAGAAGGCAGCCCATCAGGCGGTGCAGGAGAATCTGCGCGAACATGACCGGCGCTACGGCTACCGGGGGCCGGAGCGGGTGCTCCAGGAGAGCGAAGTCGAGAATTTTCTCAACGATCAGGCCCCGGAACTCGATGCCCACCCGCCGGTAGCGGGGAGCCTGCTCGATGCGGTGCTGACGGGGTCGACCGCCCAGTCCCTGCAGGTGCGTTTCGGCAACCGCCAGGGGGAGGTTCCCCTCAAGGGGATCGGCTGGGCCGGCAAGGTCCGGGTGGTGGCGGCGGACCAGGCGCCGACCGGCAACGCCAAAAGTAAGGAGAGCCGCTTGCCCCTCGGGTCGCTGTTGCGGGTGCGGGTACAAAAGGTCGCCGAAGATGGTCGCCTCACCCTCACTCTCGATCAGGAGCCGGAAGCGCAAGGGGCGCTGATCGCCCTGTCCCCCGCCTCGGGCGAGGTCAAAGCCATGGTCGGCGGCTACGATTTCTACCGCAGCCAGTTCAATCGGGTGACCCAGGCCCGGCGGCTACCGGGGTCGGCCTTCAAGCCGATCATCTATGCGGCCGCCCTGGACAAGGGCTACACCGCGGCGACGGTGATTCTCGATACGCCCCTGATCTATCCACAGCGGGGCAAGGGGGAGTGGCGGCCGCAGAACTATGATCACAAGTTCAAGGGGCCGATCACCTTTCGCGAGGCACTGACCCATTCGAACAATATTGTCACCATCAAAATTCTTGAGGACATCGGCGTCGGTTATGCTATCGGCTACGCCAAAAAACTTGGCATCGAGTCTCCCCTCAATCGTGACCTGACCCTGGCGCTTGGCTCCTCGGCCATTACCCCGCTGGAGTTGGCAGGTGCCTACAGCGTCTTCGCTAACGGCGGTGTCCGGGTGACCCCTTTCTATGTGACGCGGGTGGCCGATCGCGACGGGCGGGTGCTGGAGTCGATCAACCCTGGCGATTTTCCGGGAGGAACCCGTTCGGGTCAACGCCTGCTCTCCGTCAGTCGCGAGCGGGTGATTTCCCCGGAAACCTCCTTTCTGATCACCAATCTCATGGAGAGTGTCATTCAGAGCGGGACCGGACAACGAGCCAAGGAGTTGGGGCGCCCGGCGGCGGGCAAGACCGGCACCACCAACGACTTGAAGGATGCCTGGTTCGCCGGCTATGTGCCGCAACTGGTGGCGGTTTCCTGGACCGGCTATGACCAGGAACGCCCCCTCGGAAGCAAAGAGACGGGGGCGCGGGCGGCACTCCCCGCCTGGCTCTCGTTTATGAAAGCCGCGGTCAAGGCCTGGCCCCCGAGCGACTTCCCGGTTCCGGATACCATCGAATTCTCCGCTATCGACCCCCGCACCGGTCTGCTCGCTTCCGAGACGCAGTCGGGTGCCATGGTCGAGGCTTTCGCGCCGGGAACCGCGCCCACCCGCTATGCCGTCGACGAGGAGCGTCCTCGCGCCCAGGACTTTTTCCGCATTGATATGGATGAGTATTAAAAAAGCCTGCCCGGGGGTGTGAAGTGTAAACTTCTCCCCCGCGAGTGTCGGAATTTTTTACAAAATGGCCTCTGGAACGGGGCTTTTCCGTGGGAATTCGGCCCTTTAAGTGGCGTGAATATTGCAAAACCCAACAGGGTGTTGAAGAGTTCAACCCTGAGCGCGTGGGAGGCTGGAAACGTTATGGAACAGGTGCGGATCGCTCGAAAGCATCGCCGGTTTTTGACCCATGGACGGGCGCTGGCGCGGGTAAGGTCAGCCCCCGATACGATGGTTCATGTTATCGATATCAGCGTCGGCGGGTTGGCTTTTCGCTATCTCGGCGACGGCGAACTCGGTGGGAACACAGACGAAATCGATCTGTTTCACGATGAGAACCTGGCCCTTGGGGGTCTTCCGGTGCAGGCCGTTTCCGATTGTCCCCTCGATTACGGCTTCATTCCCATGCGCCGGCGCGGCCTGAGTTTTGGCGATTTGACGCCGGAGCAACGGTTCGCCCTCGACGCTTTCATCGTCAACTATACTGAGGCAGGTCGGCGCTAACCGCAGGCTGAAGTCGACCTTTCCAGGTCGACAAACAGGCTCGGGCGCCTGGCGCCCGGCTGAAAACGGATGGATCGCAACTGGCGGATCCCTTGGGGGTTCGCTTTTTTTTGCGCGCTTCCCGTCGGGAACCGATCCTCGTCTCGGTGGAGTAGAATTGTCTAAGTGTCTGTTTCTCCGTGTCTTGCCTTGACGAAGAGCGTCTTCTGTGGTATTTTTCATTCTTCGTCAATGTTAGCGGAAGGAGTACCAAAATGTTTAAAATAGGTGAGATGGCGGTTTACCCGGCTCAGGGCGTAGGGAAAATCGAGGCGATCGAAACCAGGGAATTTTCCGGAGAACGGCACGATTTTTACGTGTTGCGCATTGTCGACAGCGATATGACGATCATGGTGCCGGTGGGCAATGCCAGCCATGTCGGGTTGCGGAATCTGATTCACAAGGACCGCGTCGCCTCGGTTTACGACCTCCTCGAAGAAAAGCATGGTGGTTGCGGGCTGATCGCTTCCTGGAGCCGTCGGCAGCGGGAATACAACGAAAAGATCCGCTCCGGCGATCTCTTCGAAGTCGCTTCGGTTTTACGGGAACTGTACCAACTCAAGGAAAGCAAGGAGCTTTCCTACGGTGAGAAAAAGGTGTTGGATCTGACTCGTAAATTGCTGGTCAAGGAGCTGGCTCTGGCTGACGGCAGCGACGAGACCCAGGTTTTCGAGCGGGTTGAGAAGATTTTTCTCCACTAAGAAGCGGCGCTTCATTCTTGTCGCAGTTTTTTGTTGGGGGATGGCACTTCGCATCCCCCTTCGCTTTTCCCCGATCCATCCCCCTCATCGAGGTTTTCCCCGCGGCTTTGCCCATGACTTTCGCCGCGCATGGTGGTATAACACTGTCCCGCCTTGGACCCGGCACGGGGCGCGACACGGCTGTTCCGAAATTGGGGGTAAGGGGGTTGCATGAAAGTCTATGTCCTGGTTCCCGCCGCAGGTTTAGGGCGGCGCATGGGGGCTTCCCTCAACAAGCAGTACCTGACCCTTGCCGACCGGCCGATCCTGGCTCACACCCTCGCCCTTTTCGACGGACATCCCCGGGTGGACGGCATCTATGTCATTTCGCCGGCGGATGAGGTCCCTTTTTGTCGCCGGGAAGTGGTCGAGCGCTATGGGTTCGTCAAGGTGCTTGGCCTGGTCGCCGGCGGCGCCGAACGCCAGGATTCGGTACGCAACGGCCTGCGCGCCTGCGCCGCCGAGGCGGAAGACATAGTGCTGATTCACGACGGCGTGCGCCCCCTCTGTCCGCCCGTGTGCATCGACACGGCGATCGATACGGCAAGCCGCGTTGGGGCCTGCGTCGTCGGTGTGCCGGTCAAGGATACCATCAAGGAAGTCGAGGGGGGCATGATCCAGGGGACGCCGCAGCGGCAGCGGCTCTGGCAGGCCCAGACTCCGCAGGCCTTTCGTTACGGCTTGATCCGCGATGCCCACGAGCGGGCCCTGGCGGAAGGTTGGCTTGGTACCGACGACGCCTCGCTGGTGGAGCGGCTCGGCCTGCCGGTGGCGATGGTCACAGGGGATTATCGCAACATCAAGATCACCACGCCCGAGGATCTGCTCCTGGCCCGGGCTTTTCTGGCGAGTTCCGAAGGAACGGCGAGATGATGCGTATCGGTCACGGTTTTGATGTGCACCGCCTGGTGGCGGAGCGCAAACTGATTCTCGGCGGCATCGAGATTCCCTACAGTCTCGGGCTGCTCGGTCATTCCGACGCCGACGTTCTGCTCCATGCCATCTGCGACGCCATCCTCGGCGCCCTCGGCGCCGGCGACATCGGCAAGCACTTTCCCGACAGCGATCCCGCCTACCGGGGGATTTCCAGCCTCAAGCTGCTGGCCCAGGTGATGGGTCTGGCGCGCGAGCGGGGCTACACCATCGGCAACCTCGACGCGACCGTCATCGCCCAGCGACCCAAGCTCGCCCCCTATATTCGCCAGATGGTGGAGATCATCGCCGCGACCTGCGGCGTCAATCCCGAGCGGGTCAACGTCAAGGCCACCACCACCGAACAGCTCGGGTTCGAAGGGCGCGGCGAGGGGATCTCCGCCCACGCCGTGGTGCTGCTGCAGGTCGATGACGGCCTGGAAGAGATCTTCTGACGAACCTTCTCCCGGTTCATTTCCTGAATTCCCATTTTGCCCTGACGGATTCTCATTCATGACCACGACCGCGACCCCCGTCCCCAGCTTTATCCGCACCCTCATCAGCGACGATCTCGCCGCCGGCAAGAACGACGGCCGGGTGATTACCCGCTTCCCCCCCGAGCCCAACGGCTATTTGCATATCGGCCATGCCAAGTCGATCTGTCTCAACTTCGGCCTCGCCGCCGATTTCGGTGGACGCTGCCATCTGCGCATGGACGACACCAACCCCGAAAAGGAGAGCGTCGAATACGCCGAGGCGATCATGGATGCGGTGCGCTGGCTCGGCTTCGACTGGGGCGAGCATCTCTACTATGCTTCCGACTACTACGAGCGCCTCTACCAGTTCGCCGTCGAGCTGATCCGCGCCGGCAGGGCCTATGTCGACAGCCTGACCGCTGAGGAAGTGCGGGCGCAGCGCGGCACCCTCACCGAGCCAGGACAGGAGAGTCCCTACCGCAACCGCTCCGTCGAAGAGAACCTCGACCTTTTCGCGCGCATGCGCGCCGGGGAATTTCCCGACGGCGCCCATACCCTGCGGGCCAAGATCGACATGGGGGCGGCCAATATCAACCTGCGCGACCCGGTCATGTACCGCATCCAGCGCGCCAGCCACTACCGTACCGGCGACGCCTGGTGCATTTACCCCATGTACGACTTCGCCCATCCCCTCTCCGACGCCGTCGAGGGGATCACCCACTCCATCTGCACCCTTGAATTTGAGGATCACCGCCCCCTCTACGACTGGTTTCTCGACCAGTTGCCGAAACTGCCCCATCCCCGGCAGATCGAGTTCGCCCGACTCAATCTCAGCTACACGGTGATGAGCAAGCGCAAGCTGCTCGAATTGGTCAAACTGGGGGACGTCACCGGCTGGGATGATCCGCGCATGCCGACGCTGGTGGGGATGCGCCGGCGCGGTTACCCGCCGACGGCGATCCGGACCTTCTGCGAGCGCATCGGGGTCGGCAAGAGCGACAGCTGGATCGACCTGTCGGTGCTGGAGGACTGCGTCCGCGAAGAGTTGAACGAGACGGCCCCCCGGGTGATGGCGGTGCTGCGCCCCTTGAAGGTGGTGATCGAAAACTATCCGGAAGATCAGGTGGAAGAGTTCGACGCCTCCAACCATCCACAAAAGCCCGAGTTCGGCACGCGCAAGGTCCCCTTCTGCCGCGAACTCTACATCGAGCGCGACGATTTCATGGAGGATCCCCCGAAGAAATTCTTCCGCCTCGCTCCGGGACAGGAAGTGCGGCTGCGCTGCGCCTACTTCATCCGCTGCGAGTCGGTGGTGCGCGACCCGGAGAGCGGTGAAATCGTCGAGCTGCGCTGCAGCTACGATCCGGCAAGTCGGGGCGGCAGTGCTCCCGACGGGCGCAAGGTCAAGGGGACGATCCACTGGGTTTCCGCCCGCCATGCCGTCGCCGCCGAGGTGCGGGTCTACGAGCGGCTCTTCACCGCCGCCAACCCTGATACCGCCAAGGCCGCCGGCGGCACTTACCGCGACCTGCTCAACCCGAACTCCCTGGAGATTCTCCGTGGCTGCCGGCTGGAACCGGCGTTGGCCGCGGCCGCCGTCGAGGCGCGCTACCAGTTTGAGCGGCTCGGCTATTACTGCCTGGACGCCGTCGATTCGACGGCCGAGGCCCCGGTCTTCAACCAGATCGCGACCCTGCGCGATTCCTGGGCGAAGGCCGGACAGGTCTGACCCATTCCGGTCCCCGGCGACCGCTTCATCGCGAAGGAAAGGTGCTTCATGGCTCTGCGTGTCTACAATACCCTCTCCGGCGGCAAGGAAGAGTTCCGGCCGCTGGTCCCTGGCAAGGTCGGCATGTACGTCTGCGGCGTCACTGTCTACGACTACTGCCACATTGGCCATGCCCGGGCCAACATCGTCTTCGACATCGTCTACCGCTATCTGAAATTTTCCGGATACGAGGTGAACTACGTCCGCAACTACACCGACGTCGACGACAAGATCATCAACCGGGCCAACGAGCGGGGGATCGACAGCCAGGCCCTGGCCGAGGAATTCATCCACGCTTTCGACGAGGATATGGCCGCCCTCGGCCTCGACCTGCCGACCTGCCAGCCCAAGGCGACGGAGCACATCCCCCAGATCATCGCCATCGTCGAGCGTCTCATCGAACGGGGGATGGCCTATCCTTCGGGCGGCGATGTCTACTTCTCCGTGGAGAAGTTCCCCGGCTACCTCAAGCTCTCCAAGCGCAACCTCGACGAGATGCGTGCTGGCGCCCGCATCGCCCCCGGCGAGCAGAAGCGCAATCCGATGGATTTCGCCCTGTGGAAGGCGGCCAAGCCCGGCGAACCTTCCTGGGAGTCCCCCTGGGGTCCGGGACGCCCTGGCTGGCATATCGAATGCTCGGCCATGAGCATGCAATATCTCGGCGAGTCCTTCGACATCCACGGCGGCGGCAAGGACCTGGTTTTCCCCCACCACGAGAACGAAATCGCCCAGAGTGAAGGGGCGAGCGGCAAACCCTTCGTCAAGTACTGGCTGCACAACGGCTTCGTCAACGTCAACCAGGAGAAGATGAGCAAGTCGCTGGGCAACTTCTTCACCATCCGCGACATCCTGCAAAAGTACGATGCCGAGGTGGTGCGCTTCTTCATTCTCTCCGCCCATTACCGCTCGCCCATCGATTTCTCCGACCAGAACCTGGAGGATGCCAAGGCCGGGCTCAGCCGTTTTTATGAAGCGCTCAAGGCCGCCGACGATACCCTGGCCGCTCAGACAACGCCGGGAACGTCCGGCGGCGAGGTGCCGGCGGAGCTGCGGGAGATCCTCGACCGCGTCGCCACGGTGGAAGAGCGTTTCCGCGAGGCGATGGACGACGATTTCAACACCGCCCTGGCTATCGGTCATCTTTTCGATCTGGTGCGGGGGTTGAACCGCATCGTCGCCGAGAAATCCCTGCAGGAGAGTCCGATGCTACGAAACGGGCTGCGGGAAGGACGCGAGCAGTTGCGCCGCCTGGGGGGTGTCCTCGGCCTCTTCGAATCGGAACCGGACGCCTGGCTGGAGAAGCAGAAAAATGCCGGACTCAAGGCCGGAGGGCTGAGCGCCGAAGCGATCGAGGCGCTGATCGTGGAACGGCGGCAGGCGCGGGCCAATCGCGACTTCGCCCGCGCCGACCGGATTCGCGACGAACTCGATGCCCAGGGAATCATGCTCCTCGACTCCAAGGAGGGGACGACCTGGAAGCTGAAATAGCTTCTTATGCCTTCCGAAGAAACACACAAAACCCGGCTGAATGCCGGGTTTTGTGCTGTTGACAGCAAAAAGCGTTCTATTGTATATATTTAATCATGCCGTTTCACTGAGGTTGTCCTCAACCTCCCCCTCCTTAACCCGCTTCCTTCTCGAAAAGATATCCGCCAATGCCGCATTTGCTCTCCTTCTTCGACAAGGTCTGCCGTCGTCCGGTGCTTCTCATCCTTTGCATCGTTTTCCTCTTTTCGCTTCCCGCTCTCGGCCATGCCGAACTCTTGCGCCTGGCCGTGGTCGGGGTGAGCAACGCCACCGACGAGCCGGAATTCGGCAAACTGCTCATTGCCCAGGGGATCGCCCATCTGGTGGCGCAAGAGCTGTACGACACCGGCCGCTATGTGCCGGTGGAGGACAACGCGGAGATTTCCGGGCGGATCGAGGAGTTGGTAGCTCGGGCCGCGCTCTCTTCCGAGGCAACGGCGGATAGCGTTGACCGCGCCGCGTTAGGTTGCGATGCCGTGGCTTCGGCGCGCATCGTCAAGTTCGACAAGTCCCGCTTTCGGGGCTTCGCCGGCCCTTTTTCCAGCAGTAAGGTCAAGGTGGAGCTGACCGTGGAAGTTTCCGTGCGGGAAGGAGAAAATCCACCGCTAAAAGGCCAGGGAAGCGGCAGCGGCACGACCAAAGCGCGGGGCGTGCTCTTTCAGATTCGCGAAGATCAGGTCCATTTTGACCAGACCAGCGTCGGCCAGGCGACTCAGGAAGCCGTCGCCCAAGCCGTGGCCGGAATCATGAGTCAAAGGGGGGAGGGACAATGAGACGACTGATTTTATGGCTGATGCCGATCCTTTTTTGTGGACTTTTCTCCGGCTGCGCCACGACCTATGTGGAAGAAAAAGAACCCGCCAAGGCGACGTCGGATCAGGAGAGCTTTCCTCCCTATGACGGCCCCAAGACCGTGGTCGCCGTGTTGCCCCTCGGTCTTTCCGAACGGGCCGCGAAAGCCTATCCCCATCTGCTGGCCAAGGATGTCGGCCTCGGCATTCACAACCGGGTCATCGAAACCCTTTACGACACCAACCGCTTCCGCTTCGTCGAGGAAAAGCCCGAGGTGGTCAAGGATGTCCTCGACCGCCAATGGCTGAGCATGGCCGGCATGGTCGACCAGAGTACCGCTGTGGAGATGGGCAAGTTGCTCGGCGCACAAAAGGTCATTTACGGCGAAGTTTATGATTTCGCCCAGGGGGGGGAGCAGGTCAGTGGCTTCTCCTCGCGCAGTAATTTCAATACCCGCATGGGCGTGCAGGTGCGCTGCGTCGATGTGGAAACCCTCGAATACGTTCCCGGCAGCGGCACGGGGCGTGGCGGCGACGTCGGCGAAGCGTCGGAGTCGGCGATCCGCGAAGCTGTGGCCGGTCTCATCCGGCGGCTGAAATAATCAGGAAACCGTCTTCCATCTTTTACCTCAGGAGGTCCTATGAAAAAAGTGTTGGTCTTGCATCTGCTGCTCGTCGCATTTGTGACGGGGGTCTTTATCTCGCCGGCGGCAGCCTACACCGCCAACAACCTGGATGAGCTCGGTGCCATTTACGACGAGCATTTCGGTGAGGACTTCGGTGAGGTCGAAGTCAACGGGACATGGATTTATTGGGAAACTGACACGCTAACCGGTGAGTCGTGGATTATGATTGGGGACCAGTCCGCGCACATCGATATAAACGATCGTGAGGCGGTGATTCTGCTCGTTGCCCAGGAACTGGGCATTCCCCTGACCTCGGCCGGATCCCTCGATGAGCCGACCTCGGCCTCGGCGACGACCTCGCGCCTGGTCTTTACCGAACTGGTCGTCCCCACCGTGCAGACGACGACCGAGAAGAACCGTCAGGCGGCGCAGAAAGCCCAGGGCGCGGTGCGCACCTTCGGCGGATCGCTGCGCACCGAGTGGGTGGACAAGGCCGGTGATGAAAACGGTATGGTCAGCGGTTTCAATCTGGGACTGGCCTACGACGTGGACAACTTTACCTTCGGCGTGATGCTCCCCTACGACTACTTCGATTTCGACAGTTTCAGCGCCAACCGTATCGGTTCCATCCTCTTCGGCCAGTACCACCTGAGCCTGACCGAGGAACTCGAAGCGACCTTCACCGCCAACCTCAACTACATGTTCACCGACGATTTTTTGCTTTTCGGTAAGGAAGACGATTTCAGTACTTTCGGCGGCGGTCTCAGCGCCGGGTTGCGTTACAGCCAGGAACTCTATGAACTCGGCTGCGGGGTTTCCTACCAGTACAATCAGGACGATGTCGATCTTGAGGACGACAGCCAGGATCTGGTCAAGCTCGGCGCCAACGTCGGCTATCGCGTCACCCCCGACCAGGTCGTCAACCTCTTCGGCACCTGGACCTACGATGCCACCAACTACAAATACGATTACGGCGACACCGATTACTTCGAAATCGGCACCGAATACCGCGCCAACTTCTCCGACACCTGGGCCCTCAACGTCGGCTACCGCAAGGTCGTCGATCTCGAAGACTACGATTCGGACATGGTCTACCTCGGCACGACCTGGCAGTTCTAGCCAAGGTTCTCCCACGAATGAAAAAGGCGGCCTGCGGGCCGCCTTTTTTGTGGATGAGTGGGCAACTGCGTTTTGACCTCTCATGTAATTTCACAGCGCGTCCTCAATTGGCAACGAACCGCTAAATGTCACCTTCACCCAGTTCAGTATCGCGAGGTTGCGGATGGACGAGGCAATGGCATCATGTTTATCCGCGTTGTTCCAATGGCGTTTCCACTTGAGAACGTAATCGTACACCTCCTGCTCACTGACTTTACCATTTGGGTTCAGTTTCTTGAGTTCTCGGACCGCATAAAAAACGGTGGTGACCTCCTCGGCCTGCTGCGTGCTCTTGATCCGACTGAATAGATCGACGGTTTTATTAATCTTTGGCAGGAAATCGCGGAATTCGTCAGCAAACTTCTCGCGGATCGCCGGATATTCCGGACCGATTTTCAGAGCGGTCATCTGTCCAAGCTGGATTTCATAAATAAGATTGGCATTGGCGAAGGTACTCAGCGCCGTTTTGACCTCATCCGAGAAAGGACCGTAACTGTTCTGTCGAAACTGGAACCCGGTCTTTATTCCCTGCTCGGTCATGGTGTAGCAAATTTTCTGGAAGATCGTCCGCCCTACCGGGTTGGCATAGGGCTGCCTTTCAAGCCGATACAGGACTTCGAGCAACGCGACCCATTCCGCTGTTAATTTGTGTTGCGCCCGTTTGTGTGCTTGTGCTTTTTCAAGAGACGCCGACTGTGACAGGAACTCTGTGGTCAATTGCTGACGAGGGGTTCCGAACGGCGCATAAATTTCAATGTCGATGTCAAGCGGGGAGAGCTTCTGGTACATGATCGGTCCGATGACGCTCCACTCCAGACCCCCGTTGCCGCACCCGAGAGGCGGAAACGCAATCGATTCGATTCCCCACTCACGATACTTCTCGGTGAAAATGTCCAACCCCCGGATAACGTCCTCGACCTTGGATGGCGAACGCCAATGGTCCTTGGTCGGGAAGTTCAGGATCGAGGTCCCGAACAGGTCGTCATACAGATAGGGGTCACCGGGCTTGACCTGCTTGTCCGCGCAACGCCGGGCATAGTCGTCGAAAAGCTCGGGGTAACGCTTCTTGAACTCCAGCGCGACTCCCTTCCCCATGACGCCGACACAGTTCACCGTGTTGACCAGGGTGTGGGCCTTGCTCTCGAACAGGTTGCCGATGAGAATTTTAATCATGAGAACACCTCAGGCGAAAAACAGTTGCCGGTTTGTGGTAATAGGGCGATCGAAGCCGGTCTGACGTAGCTTTGCCTCGACGGCGGCATCGAACACATAGGCACCTATGACCAAATCGGCTGGAACCCGGTGCGGAACCAGAACCTCGGCGCATTTGACCGACTTTCTGCGCCATTGTTCGAGCGGATCTTCGCTGGTCCAATATGTCGCGAAAATCAGATTGAAATCCAGTTCGCGTAGCCCTTCTGGCGACTTGAGGAAACGCACGTAGTCACTGGAAGCGTTCCGGTCGGCCAGGACAACGTCCGGCAAGGTCAGTACATGCTTGTCAACGCGCAAGACGCACAGGCTTGACGCTTCGTCCTTCCTCAGAAACAGCATCGGGTTACGGGCGCAAAAGTACAGATTGGCATATTGATGCAGGTTCAGGCCGCCAGGCACCCGCCTCACGTCGCGGCGTTGCTGAATTTCCGCCAAGGCCACGGAGTCGTGTGGCAGTTTGGCCGCCTCTTCATGGGACAGGATACCATGCTTCATCACCGAAGGGATATTGACCAGAGGCATGATGCTGTGTAGTTCGGTTAAGCGGTGCGGCATGGTTCAACCCCTTGGGTGTTACCCAATACTTGCATCAACGCCGAACTCCGCCCGTTTAACTTGCCGTCGCGTATCCGTTCGAAGCAGTTGGAGTAATCCACCGGCGAAAGGAAGAAGAAGTCCCTACACGGTTTGCCTCCCGCCGGGATGGTCCCGTTCAATCGTTCGAAATGCGCCGTTCCGTCTGCCAGCGCGATTTCAGCCTCGGTCAGGGCGTGCTTGACGGCGGCGAGGGAGAAGTAGGCGCTTTGCCCCTTGAGGGCGGGGAGGATGTGGGTGAAGAGGAACGATTTTTTGGATATTTGGACCATGGTATTTTAATACTCCGCCAGCGCATCCAAACGAAACACCGCATCCGGCTCGTTCTTGCCCGTTTTTTCGTTGAACCGCAGCGTCATCCAGCGACCGGAGCCTTCCTTCATGACCATCAGCGGTTTGCGGTCGCGCTCCTCGATGATGCGGACCAGTTCTTCCTTGGAATAGCGTTCGTATTTGGAAGCCATTGGGCCATTTCTCAAAACAGGATAAAGGATGGGTTGCCTTCGGTCTTTCGTCCCAAAGGTCGACAAGTGTCCTCCGTTCGGAGCCGCTCCACGATATAACACCGCGCCATTTTTGTAAATTATTCAACTACCCAGCCACTTAAGCATTCCCTCCCGTCAAGGGAGGGGGAATCTCCTATGGCGGTAGATTAGTGCTAATCAGCACGAACTTTATGGTATAAATTCATCCCATGGCCCAATTCATCCTCAAATCCGATTACCAGCCCCGGGGCGATCAACCCCAGGCGATCAAGGAACTGGTCGAGGGCATCGCGCGTGGCGATAAGCATCAGGTGCTACTCGGCGTTACCGGCAGCGGCAAGACCTTCACTATGGCCAATGTCGTCGCCCAAGTCCAGCGGCCGACGCTGGTGCTGGCCCACAACAAGACCTTGGCCGCCCAGCTTTACGGCGAGTTCAAGGAGCTTTTCCCCGATAACGCCGTCGAATATTTCGTCAGCTACTACGACTATTACCAGCCCGAAGCCTACGTCCCCTCGACCGACACCTACATCGAAAAAGACTCGGCGATCAACGAGGAGATCGACAAGCTGCGCCACAGCGCCACCCGCAGCCTGCTGTCGCGACGAGACGTGCTCATCGTCGCTTCGGTCTCCTGCATTTACGGTCTCGGCTCGCCGGAAGCCTACTTCGGTATGCTCGTCGCCCTGGCGGAGGGGCAGGAGCTCCCCCGCAACGACCTGCTCAAACGTCTGGTGGAGATCCAGTACCAGCGCAACGACGTCGATTTTCATCGCGGCACCTTCCGGGTGCGGGGGGACACGGTGGAGATCTTCCCCGCCTACGAGGAAAACCGGGCGATCCGCGTCGAGTTTTTCGGCGACGAAATCGAAGCGATCAGCGAGATCGACCCGATTCGCGGCAAGGTCATCGACCGCATCGGCAAAACGACCATCTTTCCCGCCAGCCACTACGTGGCGACCCGCCCGACCCTGGAGCGGGCGATCAAGGAGATTCAGGACGAGCTGCTGGCGCGCATCCAGCACTTTCGCGCCAACAACCAGCTTTTAGAGGCCCAGCGCATCGAGCAGCGCACCCTCTTCGACATCGAGATGATGGAGGAGATGGGCTACTGCCAGGGGATCGAGAACTACTCGCGGCTGCTCGACGGCCGCCCCGCCGGTTCGCCGCCGGCGACGCTGTTCGACTACTTCCCCGACGACGCCCTGCTCTTCATCGACGAGAGCCACGTTTCCGTCTCCCAGGTCGGCGCCATGTATCGCGGCGACCGGTCGCGCAAGGAAACCCTGGTCAATTACGGCTTCCGCCTGCCGTCGGCTCTGGACAACCGGCCGCTGACCTTCGAGGAGTTCGAGGCCAAGGGCATCCAGACCGTCTACGTCTCGGCAACCCCGGCCGACTACGAGCTGCGGAAGGCCGAAGGGGTGGTGGTCGAACAGATCGTCCGCCCCACCGGCCTGGTCGACCCGCCCATCGAGGTGCGCCCGGCGACGGAGCAGGTCGACGATCTCATCCACGAAATCCGGCTCGCCGTCGACAGGCAGGAGCGGGTGCTGGTCACCACCTTGACCAAGCGCATGGCCGAGGATCTCACCGGCTACTTGCAGGAACTCGGCATCAAGGTTCGCTACCTCCATTCGGACATCCACACCGTCGAGCGCATGGAGATCATCCGCGATCTGCGCCAGGGCAAGTTCGACGTGCTCATCGGCATCAACTTGCTGCGCGAGGGGCTCGACCTTCCCGAGGTGGCGTTGGTGACGATCCTCGACGCCGATAAGGAAGGTTTTCTGCGCAGTGCCCGCTCCCTCATCCAGACCTGCGGCCGCGCCGCCCGTAACGTCAACGGCCGGGTGATCATGTACGCCGACCGGGTCACCAAGTCGATGCAGGCCTGCCTCGACGAAACCGCCCGGCGCCGCGCCACCCAGCTTGCCTACAACGCCGAGCACGGCATTACCCCGGAGACGGTCAAGAAGAGCCTGCGCACCATCCTTGAAGATATCGCCGAGAAGGATTATGTGGAACTGCCGAAGGTGGCGGAGGAGTTCGAGGAGTACGGCGGTCCCGAGAAGCTGAAAAAGGAGATCAACCGAATGAAGAAGGCGATGCTCGCCGCCGCCGCCGATCTCGATTTCGAGAAGGCCGCCGAGCTGCGGGACCGGATGCTGGCGCTGGAAAAGCGGGAGTTGCAGTTGCGGGACTAAGAAAATGGGGGGCGGCCGGGGGCAATAAAAAGCAGGGGGGATTTTCCGTAACGCTGGAAAATCCCCCCTGCTTTGTTTCAGATTGCCGACCGGGCGGCTCAGTATTTGCCGAATTCCGAATCGTCCAGGGCGATCACCTGGCTGGGCGCTTCCTCTTCGAGCTTGTCCCAGCCTTGAGGTTCCGCGGGCCGGTTTTGTGCGGGTCTCGGCGGCTTGGGAGCGGGCAAGCTCCTTGGTGGTGTCTTCATCGACGGGCGCTTGAGGATCGGTGTCGTGCCGGTCTGACCGGCCAGGGTGAAGCGTCGCAGCATGTTCCGCAGTTGTTCGGCCTGGCTGGATAGTTCCTCAGCCGCTGCCGCGCTTTCCTCGGCGTTGGCGGTATTCTGCTGGGTGACCTGATCGATCTGCGACAGGGCGGTGTTGATCTCGGCGATCCCTTGCGCCTGTTCGTTGGAGGCGGCGGCGATCTCCGCCACCAGATCGGTCACCTTGCCGACGCCGTTGACGATCTCGCCGAGGGCCTCGGCGGTTTTGTCGGCGATCTGCGAGCCGGACGCCACTTTGTTGACCGACCCTTCGATCAGATCCGCCGTCTCCCGGGCGGCCTTGGCGCTACGCGCCGCCAGGTTGCGTACCTCCTCGGCGACCACGGCGAAGCCCTTGCCGTGCTGGCCGGCGCGGGCCGCCTCCACCGCCGCGTTCAGCGCCAGCAGGTTGGTCTGGAAGGCGATTTCATCGATGGTCTTGATGATTTTCGAAATGTTCCGGCTGGAGGCGTTGATGTCGCCCATCGCCTCGATCATCTCGACCATGCGCGCGTTCCCCTCGTCGGCCGCCTGCCGGGCCTGACTGGAGAGCCGATTGGCGAGGGTGGCGTTCTCGGCGTTCTGCCGGGTCTGGGCGCCCATCTCGTTCATCGAACTGCCGATTTCCTCCAGCGAGGCGGCCGACTCGGTCGCCCCTTGCGACAGGGATTGACTGGCGTCGGAGACTTCGCTGCTGCCGGAGGCGATCTGTTCGCCGGCGGTCTGGATCTGGAGCATCACCTCGTTCAAGGCGGCGTTGGCTTTGGCCAGGGGTTCGCGGATTACCCCTTGGGCCGCGAAGGTCAGGTCGCCGGCCGCCAGTTTTTCGAAGGCGGTCACCACCTCTTCCCGCAGATTATCGGCGAAGCCGTTCAATGTCCTGGCCAGAATGCCGACTTCGTCGGCGCGGTCGCCGAGGTCGAGACGCTGCTGCAAGTCGCCGGCATTGATCGCCTGGATCATGTTCACGGTTTTACCCAGCGGCCGGGTGATGCCGATGGCGAGCAGCCAGGCGAAAATAGCGCCGATTGCGACACAAAGACCGCTGGCGATCCAGAGGAACGTCTTGGTCCGCGCGACGCTGGCGGCGACGGCCGACTGTTGCGCGTCCCGGGCCGCCGTGACCAGCTCGTCGATTTCTCCCCCAATGGTCATGGCGGTATCCGCGGCGGCTTTTGCTTGCGGGGTCAGGGCGGCGATTTCCTTGTCGCTGTCCGCCAGGGTCTTGAAGGCGGTCCGATAATTCTGCAACTGGGGATAAATGGCGGATTTGGCGTTTTCGTCGAGAGCGGATTCCTCAACCAGGCGCGTCAAATCGGCGAGCGCCTGCTCGGCTTTGCCCAGGTATTTTTCATCCCCCCGCAGCATGTAGTCTTTTTCATGGCGGCGCAGGGTCAGGTAAAGCACTTCCCCTTGTTGAAAGCCAAGCTCCTGCAGAACCTTCTCCACATTGTGGGCGGCGGCGCGGAATTCGCCGTATAAGCCTGACTTTTCGTCCAGGCCGCGTTTCACCGTGGCATCGACCAGTTTTTTGAAGGATTCCCGGTAGCGCCCGATTTCGTCGAGAATCTGCCGGGCCTTCCCCTTGATTTGTTCATCCTCGGTGTTTTCGACGATTTTCTTGATCTGGTTTTCGCCGATCCCGAGGTATTCCGTCACCCGGTCAGGATATTTGAGATCCCGGCGCATGAGAAAATCTTTTTCGCTACGGCGCACTTCCAGAAGGGAGACCTTTATTCCGTCAGTTTGTTCCTTGATGAAATTTTCTTTGGCGATATCCACCTGATAGGTGGTCGCGACCCGATCCAGGGAATAACCGCCGAGAGCGCCGACCACCACCGTCAGCAGCAACACCACGCCAAATCCGACCAACAGTTTTTGCCCGATATTCATTCCCGTGCGCTCCTTTTTGGTTGAGGTTCTCGGTTCGTTCGCAACATGTGTCCGCAAGGTGTTGCAAGGGTCCAGTTGCTTCGGAGGTCTTTTTCGGCGATCCGTCTTGAACCGGCGATTGGCGAGAAAGGACCAATTGATTATCAGCAAAATCCGTACCTATTTCCCATAATATTACAGGTAATCATGGGTTGCCGAAGCTTGGGACGGCGCTGGCCCGCGAGTATCGAGGGGAGGATGATTCGAGCCGACATTAACGGAATGCATTTCGTTCGGAACGTGGTATAAATTGGAGCGATTTTTTGACGCCGAGACGGCTTTTTTGACGGAGGGGCGAACGCCCTTTGGCGGAGGCTCCAGCCTTCTTGTTACTGCTCAACCGAGGACGATATCGATGAACTTCGCCGAACAATTCAAGGATGCCTGTGGTTTCGGGGTACTGGCGCAGATTGGCAATCGCCCGAGCCACGCCCTGGTCGAGGACGCTATCCGCGCCCTCTCGCGCATGATGCACCGGGGAGCGGTGGCCGCCGACGGCAAGACCGGCGACGGCTGCGGCCTGCTCTGCGCCCTGCCGACCGCCTTTTTCCGCCGGATGGCGGCCGAGAACGGCTGTTCGCTGCCCGAGCGGTTTGCCGTGGCGATGCTCTTTCTCACCGACGAGGCCCGGCAGTTGGCGGTTTTCGAAGAGGTCTGCGAGAAGAACGACCTGCGCCTGCTGTGGACGCGGGAGGTGCCGGTCGATACCGAAGCGCTGGGAGTGCACGCTCTGGCGATGTTGCCGAAAATCCGCCAGGCTTTCGTGGTGCCGGCGGCGCTCATCGCCACCCGGCGTTTCGATGCCCTGCTCTATCTGACCCGCAAGGAGGTCGAGCACCGGCTGGCCGACGACCGGGATTTCTACATCCCCTCCTTTTCCCGCAAGACCGTCGCCTACAAGGGTCTGGTCATGCCGAGCCATCTGCGCACCCTCTATCCCGATCTGCGTCAGGAGGATTTCGCCAGTTCCTTCGTTGTCTTCCACCAGCGTTTTTCCACCAATACCCTGCCCCGTTGGCGACTGGCCCAGCCGATGCGCACCCTGGCCCACAACGGCGAAATCAACTCGCTGCACGCCAACCGCTTCAACGCCCGCCACAAGTTCAACGAGGCGAAAAGCCTGGTCTTTTCCGAGGCCGAGTTGGCCCGACTCTTCCCGCTTTTCGAAGAGGGGGTGAGTGACAGCGCCAGCCTCGACAATATGCTGGAATTCCTGCTCGCCAACGGCATCGACTTCTTCAAGGCGGTACGCAGTCTGATTCCGCCGCCGCGCCACAACGTGTCGCACATGCCTTCTCGGCTGCGTTCCTTCTATGAGTACACCTCGGCCGCCTTCGAACCCTGGGACGGCCCGGCGGCGCTGACCGTCACCGACGGCCGCTACGTCGGCTGCGTTCTCGACCGCAACGGCCTGCGTCCCGCCAAATATCTCATCACCAGCGACGACCGCTTGCTCATTGCCAGCGAATACGGGGTGCTCGACATTCCGCCGGAGCGGGTGCGCGAACGGGGGCGCTTGCAGAGCGGCGAGATGATCGCCGCCGACCTGGAGCAGGGGCGGATCTTCTACACCCGCGATATCGACCGCTATCTGATGGAGTCCCAGCCCTACAGCGAGTGGCTGACCGACCGCACCTTCTATCTGCAAGAGTTCATCGAGCATCAGTTCGACGATCTCAGCGATTACGCCCAAGTTGATCTCGACCGCTTTCAGCGCTTTTTCAACGTCACCCACGAGAGCCTCGAAATGATCGTCCGCCCCATGCTTGAAGGGGGCAAGGAGCCGACCGGTTCGATGGGGGACGACACGCCGATGGCGGCTTTTTCCGAGGCGCCGCGCAATTTCACCGACTTTTTCCGGCAAAACTTCGCCCAGGTGACCAATCCGCCCATCGACCCCTACCGGGAAAAGGCGGTGATGTCGACCACCATCGGCTTCGGCTGCCTCGGTAATCCCCTGGTCGAAAGCCCGGAGCGCGCCCGCCGTCTGAAGAGCATTTCACCGATCCTCTCCCGGGACATCTTCGACGCCCTCCTCTCCTTTGGTGACCCGGCGCGACCGCGCTTCGAGGCGGACTACAAATACCGGACCTTCGCCACCATCTTCGATGGCGATCTGCGCGGCAGCCTGCAACGCCTCGGCGAAGAGGTGCTCGCGGCGGTGCGGGAGGAGGCGGTGCGGGTCGTGGTGCTCGACGACCGGGGCGTCGACGACAAACGGAAAATCATCCCCATGGCCATGGCCGTCGGCTACCTCAACCAGCAATTGCTGGCGGCGAAGCTGCGCCATCGGGTCAACCTGGTCGCCGTTACCGGCGAGGTCAACGATTCCCACGCCGCTTGCGTGCTGCTCGGCTACGGTGTGACCGCCATCTATCCCTGGCTGCTCTACGCCACCAGCTACGAGCTTTGCCGCCGGCGGGAGCTGTCGACCAAGGAGATCCGCCGCTCGCTGAAGAACCTCTACGACGCCATGACCAAGGGGATTCTCAAGATCATGTCGAAGATGGGGATCAGCACCGTCTCCAGCTATCGCAACGCGGCCCTCTTCGATATTGTCGGCCTCTCCCGCGAACTGGTCGGCGACTGTTTTCCTGGGAGCGCCCTGCATCTGCCGGGACTGGGCTACGAGGAGGTCGAAAAGCGCCTGGCGCAGCGGCACCGCGCCGTCTTCCACGAAAGTTACCTGACCCCGATCTATCCCCTGGGAATCGGCAGTTTCTACCAGAACAACCCCGCAGGGGAGTATCACGACCTCGGCGCCCACACCGTGACCCTGCTGCACCGGTTCGCCGCGAGCCTACAGCGCGACGATTATCTGCACTTCCGCAAGCGGATCGAAGGCCGGGGACATCGCTTTGTCCGCGATTTTTTCACCTGGAAGAGCGACCGGTCGCCGCTGTCCCTGGACGAGGTCGAGTCGGTGGAGGCGATCACGGGCCGCTTCGATTCGGCGGCCATGTCCCTCGGTTCCATTTCCCCCGAAGCCCACGAAGCCCTGGCCGAGGCGATGCGCATCCTCGGCGGCGCCTCCAACAGCGGCGAGGGGGGCGAATCACCGGAGCGGCTGAAGACCAGCCGCAACAGCAAAATCAAGCAGGTCGCCTCGGGCCGTTTCGGGGTAACCCCCGAATGCCTGCGCAGCGCCGAACAGATCCAGATCAAGGTTGCGCAGGGGGCCAAGCCCGGCGAAGGGGGACAACTTCCGGGGGACAAGGTGACGGCACTGATTGCGAGCCTGCGCTACACCCTGCCGGGCGTTACTCTGATTTCGCCGCCGCCCCACCACGATATCTACTCCATCGAGGATCTCGCCCAGCTCATCTTCGACCTGCGCCAGGTCAATCCACGGGCGAAGATCAGCGTCAAGCTCGTTTCCTGCGGCGGGGTCGGCACCATCGCCGCCGGGGTCGCCAAGTGCTACGCCGACCGCATCGTCATCTCCGGCTGCGAGGGGGGGACCGGCGCCGCGCCGCTGACTTCGATCAAGCACGCCGGTAATCCCTGGGAACTGGGACTGGCCGAGGCGCACAACAGCCTCAAGGCCAACCATCTGCGGGAACTGGTGGAGCTGCAGGCGGACGGTGGCCTCAAGATCGGCGCCGACGTGGTCAAGGCGGCGCTGCTCGGCGCCGAATCTTACGGCTTCGGCACCGCGCTCCTGGTGATGCTCGGCTGCAAGATGCTGCGGGTCTGCCATCTCAACCGCTGCACCGTGGGGGTGGCGACCCAGGACGCCAACCTGCGCGAGCATTTCGTCGGCACCGTCGACAAACTGGTCGCTTACTTGCGCAACGTCGCCGAGGACGTGCGCGAGATTCTCGCCCACCTTGGCTATCGCAGCCTGGACGAGGTCATTGGCCGCAGCGATCTGCTCGCTGTGGTCGACCATCCCGAGTCCGCGCCCTTCGATTTCTCCCAGGTGCTGTGCCGTATTGAGGGAGATGATCGCCGGCGGCGGCCCAATCCCCCCTTTGACGACAACGCCTTCGAGAAGGACGTCCTCAAAGAAGTCCAGCCGGCGATCCGCGACCCCCGTGTCGAGGTGGTGGTGGAACGGGAGATCCGCAACGTCAATCGCAGCTTTGGCGCCCTGCTCAGCGGTGAGGTCGCCCATTATTACGGCAACGCCGGCCTGCCTCGCGAAGCAGTCACCCTGCGCCTGACCGGGGTCGCCGGGCAATCCCTCGGCGCCTTTCTGCTCGATGGGCTGAACATCCATCTCAGCGGGGTCGGCAACGACTACGTCGGCAAGGGGATGCACGGCGGGCGTATCGTCATCGTTCCCGGCGTCTACCAGGAAGGGGCCTCGGCCGTGGGCAACACCTGCCTGTACGGGGCCACCGGCGGCAAGCTGTTCGTCGCCGGCACCGCCGGCGAGCGCTTCGCCGTGCGCAATTCGGGGGCGCTGGCGGTGGTGGAGGGGACCGGCGACCACGCCTGCGAATACATGACCGGCGGCACCGTCGTCATTCTAGGCGAGACCGGCATCAACTTCGGCGCCGGCATGACCGGCGGCGCGGCTTTTGTCTACGACCGGGCCAAACATTTCATCGACAAGCTCAACCGCGAGCTGGTCGAGGCGCGGCGCATCGACGTGGATGACGACAGCGACGGTAAGATCTATCTGAAAAAGATCCTGCTCAGCTATCACAACCGCACCCGCAGCCCCAAGGCGCGGCGGATTCTCGACCATTTCCGCGAGGAGCTGGCCTATTTCTGGATGGTCACGCCCAAGGACATGAAGGCGCCGTTGAATCCGAAAGAGGGGGATTGATCATGCAGAATTTTACGACGACTCACCGTCAGGAGCCCGCGAAGGAAAATGCCGCCTTGCGCACGCGGAATTTCGACGAAATTTACCGGTTCTTCTCGATCGCCCAGGCCGCATCCCAGGCTGAGCGCTGCGTTCAGTGCGGCGATCCCTTCTGCGCCGCTATCGGCTGCCCGCTTGGTAACGCCATCCCCCAGTGGCTTGCCGCCATCGCCGGGCGCGATCTGGAAAAGGCCTTCTGGCTCGCCAACGAAACCTCACCCTTTCCCGAGATTCTCGGCCGCATCTGCCCGCACAGCCATTTGTGTGAGGGGGCCTGCACTCTGAACGACGGCTACGGGGCGATCAGCATCGGCGCTATCGAGGCCTCCATCGTCGATCTCGGTTTTGCCGCCGGGCTGAAACTTCCCTTTCCCGGCGTCATCCGCCCACAGAAAGTGGCGGTGATCGGTTCCGGTCCAGCCGGGCTCGCCTGCGCCCACTTTCTGTTGCGGGCCGGTATCGGCGTTGATCTGTACGAGCGTGCCCCCGAGCCGGGCGGGCTGCTCGCCATCGGTATCCCCAATTTCAAGCTCGACAAAAACCTCGTGCGGCGGCGCTTCGCCATCCTCCAGGAAGCCGGACTCAACCTTCACCTGAACTGTGAGGTCGGTCGCGATATCGCCTTCGATGAGCTGCTGAACCGCTACGACGCGATCTTTCTCGGTCTCGGCGCCACCGGCGGCAAGCTCCCCCATCTCTCCCACGAACGCCACGGCAACGTCTTTCTCGCCATGGAATTTCTCGGCACGGTGCAGCGGCGGGTTTCCGGGGGGATTCTGGAGCGTCGCTTTGACGTGCGCGGCAAGCGGGTGGTCGTTCTCGGCGGCGGCGACACGGCGATGGACTGCGTGCGCACGGCGATCCGCGAGGGGGCGGAAACGGTTACCTGTGTCTACCGGCGCGACGCGGCGAACATGCCGGGGAGCGTCAAGGAGTATCACAATGCCATCGAGGAGGGGGTGGAGTTCTTCTTTCATCGCGCGCCCAAGCGGATCATCGTCGACGATGATGGGCGGCTAACCGGGGTGGAAGTGCTCGAAACCTGCCTGGCCGAGCCCGACGCCAGGGGCCGACGCCAGGTGACCGAGGTCCCCTGTTCAGAGCATTGCATCCTCGCCGACGTGCTGATCCTCGCCCTCGGCTTCGATGTGGAGGACCACCCCTGGCTGGCGTCGGCGGAACTCCGCAAGAGCTTCAAGCAGCTGGAAGTCGACAAAACCGACGGCCGCACCTCCCACCCCAAGGTTTTCGCCGGCGGCGATTGTCAGCGCGGCGCGCACCTGGCGGTCACCGCCGCCGCCGACGGAAGGCGGGCGGCGCTGGCGATCATGACGCAACTTCTGGGCGGATAAGATTCGGAGGCTGACTTATGTCAAACAAGGAGGAGTCTATGAAAAAGCAATGGATTCTATGGGGACTGTCGCTGCTGCTGACGTTGGCCGGAGTCGCTTTCGGACAGGTGGATCGCAGCGGTGAGGCGGCGGCGCTGATGAAAGGCCTGGAGTCGACCAGTCGCAGCGCTCGCATCGACGCGGCCAAGCGCATTACCCAGGCGGGGCTGACCGATGGAGCGCTCTACGACAGGGTCGCGGCGCTGCTGCGAACCGGCTACGGCGAGGCGGTCGAGGCCAATGCCGTCGATGAAATGGCCTGGCTGTGCAAGGCGTTGGCGGCTTCGGGCGATACCCGGCATCAGCCGCTGCTGGAAGAAGTCGCGACCTCGGCGCCCAGCCCCAAGCTGCAGAAATACGCCCGCGAGAGTATCGATTCTTTCGCCGAATACCAGGAACGTATCAGGGTCCTTAATGCGACGACGGGTTGGAACGCGGCCCTGAGCGATACTGAAAACCGGCTGGTCGGCATGCTTGGCGCGGAAAACGCCGAACTCAAACGGGACGCGGCCAAGACTATCGTCCGCGACAGCCCGGTGGCGGAAGCGGTTTACGATGCCGCGGCCTCGGCCCTGACCGGGATGCTGGCGGCCGGAAGCCTGGACAATCTGTCGGTGGATACGATGGCCTGGCTGTGCAAGGCGTTGGGGGCTTCGGGCAACAGCAAATATGCCCCCGCCCTGGAGCAGGTGGTAGCCACGGGGAACAAGAAGCTCGCCAAGTTTGCCAACGCGGCCTTGCAGGAATTGCAGTAGGCGGGATTCAAGGAAGGACATACGAAAAGGGCGGCCGTGGGGCCGCCCTTTTCGCGTTGATCGTTTGTTGAAACGAAGCTGTTAGTGGCTGCTCTGCTTGGCTTCTTCCTGTTTGGGGGCGGTAACCGCCTTGGCGAAGCCGAACATCACCAGGATGGCGGGGATCAGCTGGGCGGCGACGATCAGGCCACAGAAGCCGAGGAAGATCCAGACGACGATACCGCTGTGGTCGCTGCGGGTTGAGGCGGCGAAGGCCGGAGCGGCGAGGGTGGAAAGAGCCAGGGTGGCGGCGGCGATGCGGGTGGAGAGTTTCATGATGTGCTCCTGTCGAAAAATGAGGGTTGATACAGTCCGTGCAAACGGATTAACGATGGGTGACGCGCTTGCGAAAGAGCTCTTTGGTTCCGCTGAGGAAGAGAATCAGGCCGGGAACCAGCTGCGCGGCGATAATCATGGCGAAGAAGCCGAAGAAGATCAGGGACAAAAGGCCAAAGCCGGATTTTTCGGGAAGATCGGCGGCCCAGGCCGCGGTCGTCGAAGTCAGGGTGATCAGGGTGGTAAGGATCGTGGAAACCGGGTTTTTCATCTATTGCTCCTTGTAACGGAAAAGTTTCGAACTGTTGCTAGTCTATATAGCGAGGAGCGTGCCAAGGTTGGATTTTTCTCATTTTTTCTGCATAAACTATCGAAATGTAAGGATAAAAAACTTCTTTTTAGGTCTTTGCAGGACGGGTCTTGGAGGAGGCGTTGTATAGAGAAAATATACGAAAAGCACCCTCGTCAGCGTCGGGAAGGGCCGGTCTTGTTCACGAAACTAATCGAAAACAAAGGGATTTTTCTTTGGGGAAAAAGGTATGGACAATTTATACAGGGTCTGTATGAGGGGAATTGCCAAAGTGGCAGGAGAAAGCAAGCAGGGCAACCTGGGTTGCGGGGATCGCTGGAGGGAAAAAACCGGCACACCATGACCCACCGCTTGGTTGGTGGATAATCGCTGGCCCCCTCCCCGCGATTATCAGGCCTCCGGATGTGGCAGAAGCCGGAGGGCAGACGGGCCGGTCTTTGACCGCGCGGTGGGTCTGGTGTGCCTCGTTTTAATCTTTATATTAGCCAGAATCGGGCCAACAATTCGCCTCAGTACAGGCAGATTCTTTGATTTCCAAATTTCTTAACAAGTACCGGATTTTATTGGAATTGTTTTTTTGAGATAAGTTGCGTAGAGAAGCCGAGGTCCGGCATTTGGCGGAAAGGGTCCGGCGAATGGCGGTTAGAAAAAGCCCGGGATCACCATTCGCCGGTTCCGAGGAGGGAATTAACGTCGGGCGATTTTTTCCATCAAGGCTTCGACGATGCCGGGGATGCAGTCGGCGAAGATATCCCGCGTGGCCACTTCAAAGGTGGTTGATTGCCGGGTTGCCGGATTATAGAATTCCAGCCGGTAGCTGACCGTCATGATCACGCCCCGGCCGGGCGCCACGGACATTTCCCGAGTGAGGATGGTGCCGAAGAGGATCAGGTCGGGATTCCGGTCGAGGCCAAGACGCGCGGTCAACGGTTCCGACGCCATCCCCTTGATCTCGGTCACCGCCAGTTGCGGGTCGTCAAAGCCGGGCCGAACATGCAGATCCGCATGGAAGAGTCCTTTATCCTTGAACTGCTGGGCAAAGTAAGCCGCTTCTTCCCCCCGGCAGATGTAGAAGGCTTCGCGGGTTTTGGCGAAGGGTCCGACCACCAGGATCCGGCTACCGGGACGCAGACTGCCGATATCGCCGGAGATAACCTGGATTTCGCCGACCCCTTCGGCGGAGCGCATGACCTGACCGTAAATCAGACCACAGCCCGAGAGGACGGTCACCAGCACTAACGGGAGCAGATAACGCAGCGGTTTCATTGAATCCCTCCGAATGAGAGTTTGTGACATTCGAGACAGTTATCCGTGGGGCGATGATGACGAAGCCTGGTCACGTCATGACATTCCCGGCAGGATGGATTGTCGGTAGCCTGCCGATGGGCCTCGGTGTTGGTGCGGCGAGGAGAGAGGGGAGGGATGCGATCGACACAGGCGGTAGAGGCCAGGGTCAGCAGCAGGAACAAGACAATGGTTTTCATGGCGAGAGATCCCTGATGGCGGAAGGGCAAAGGGGGCACCGGCGTCGAAAACGGCCATCGGCTGTCGCGGTCTGGAAAAACTCTAGCAGAGCACTCGAAAAGGCACAAGGATCGGCATGAAGCAAAATGATGAGGTTTGCTTGAGAAAATTTATCGGTCGCTCTTTGCTGTCTGTCCTCTTGGGGGGATGGCTGCTGGTCTGCGCCTGTAGTCCGGCGCGGGAGAACGCTCCCCTGACCTTGGCCGGGGAGGGGCGGCTGATCGTTGAAATGGCGGGATTTCGCAACTCCCAGGGGATGGCGCGGGTGTGGCTTTTTGCTTCGGCGGAAGGTTTTCCCGATGAAGAGAAGGGCGCTCTAGCGAGTGCTCAGGGGGAAATTCGCGACGGCCGCTGCGAGGTGACCTTTCCCCAGCTGCCTTTCGGTGCTTATGCGGTCAGCGTACTGCACGACGAAGATGGCGACAATCGGATGGCTGCTAATCTTTTCGGGATGCCCCGGGAAGGTTTCGGCCTCTCCAATGGTCTCGGCACGCGCCGCCTTGGGCCGCCCGACTTCGCGGAGGCCCGTTTCCTCTTCATGATGGACGGGCTGCGGGTGCCGGTCAGGGTGGAGTATCTCGACCGGCGTCGCGATGAACAGCGCAGGCGGCGGCAATCCCCCTAGCCGTCCGGTTTCCGATGCCCGGTTTATGGTTGCCGCTCTCGTTCGATCGTGCAATACTTTCGCGGATTTGGAAGAAAAAGCGGAAATGGATGGAGGATGTCATGGGCTACAGAAATCTCGCTTCCTGTGTCGCCGATCTGGAACGGACCGGTCAGCTGCGGCGCATCGACGCCGAGGTCGACGCCAATCTCGAAATCGGCGCTATCCAGCGCCGGGTCTACCGGGCCGGCGGGCCGGCGCTGCTCTTCACCAACGTCAAGGGTTGCCCCTTTCCCATGCTCGGCAACCTTTTCGGCACCCTGGAGCGGACCCGCTACATCTTTCGCGATACCCTCAAAACCATTGAAGCGCTGGTCGCCCTCAAGGTCAACCCGGCCCACGCCCTGAAACATCCCCTTGCGGCCCTGCGCGCCCCCCTCGGCGCCTGGCATCTGCTGCCACGCAAAGTCTCCGCTGGGCCGATCCTCACCCATACCACCAGCATCGACCAGTTGCCCCAGCTAAAATCCTGGCCCGACGATGGTGGCGCCTTCATCACCTTGCCCCAGGTCTATTCGGAAGATCCGCTGCGGCCCGGTATTCGCTCTTCCAATCTGGGCATGTACCGGGTACAGATTTCCGGCGGCGACTACGCGCCGAACCAGGAGATCGGCCTGCACTATCAGATCCACCGGGGGATCGGCGTCCATCACGCCGCCGCCATCGAACGGGGCGAACCGCTCAAGGTCAACATCTTCGTCGGTGGGCCCCCCAGCCTGACGGTGGCGGCGGTCATGCCGCTGCCCGAGGGAATGCCCGAGCTGGCCTTTGCCGGGCTCCTCGGCGGACATCGGCTGACCATGGTCACCCCGGAGGGCGGCCTGCCGATGCCGGCGGAAGCCGATTTCGTCATCACCGGCACCATCGACCCGCACAAAACCCTGCCCGAAGGCCCCTTCGGCGACCATCTCGGCTATTACAGCCTGGCCCACGACTTTCCGGTGGTGCGGGTCGAGCGGGTCTATCATCGCGAGGGGGCGATCTGGCCCTTCACCAGCGTCGGCCGGCCGCCCCAGGAAGACACCACCTTCGGCGCCTTCATCCACGAACTGACCGGGCCGCTGATCCCGACGGTGCTGCCGGGCATCCGTGCCGTCCATGCCGTCGACGCCGCCGGGGTCCATCCCCTGCTGCTCGCTGTCGGCAGCGAGCGCTACGTCCCCTATGCCCAAGAAGAACGTCCGCAGGAGCTGCTCACCCTCGGCAACGCCGTCCTCGGCCAAGGGCAGTTGTCGCTGGCTAAGTACCTCTTTATCTGCGCCGGGGAGGACAACCCGGCCCTCGATATCCACGACATCCCGGCCTTCTTCCGTCATGTGCTGGAGCGGGTCGACTGGCGGCGGGACGTGCATTTCCAGACCTGCACCACTATCGACACCCTCGACTACTCGGGGAGCGGCTTCAACGAAGGCTCCAAGGTGGTGATCGCCGCCTGCGGCGACAAACGTCGCGAGCTGCCGACGGAAATCCCCGGCGATCTGAGCCTGCCCGAGGGTTTCACCGCCCCCCGCATCGCCCTCCCCGGCGTGCTGGTGGTGCAGGGGCCGGAATGCCGCTCGCAACGGGGGCGGGAGGATGCTGCCATCGAGGCCTTCTGCCGCTTTTTCGGGGAGGATGACCCGCTCAACCGCTTTCCCCTGGTGGTCATCGGCGACGACAGCGAATTCGCCGGGCGCACCCTCGACAACTGGCTGTGGACGACCTTCACCCGCTCCAATCCCGCCAGCGACATCTACGGCATCGGCGCTAAAACCGTCGCCCGCCACTGGGGTTGCCGCGGCGCGCTGGTCATTGACGCCCGCCGCAAGCCCCACCATGCGCCGCCGCTGCTCGAAGACCCCGCCGTCGAAGCGCGGGTCGACGCCCTCGGCGCCCCCGGTGGGCCGTTGCACGGCATCATCTGAACAAAGGAGTCTTGGCTTATGTGGTCTTTTCTCGGCAGATATCGCGATTTCGGCCTGTTGGTGCTGCGCCTCGGCGTCGGTGCCCTGTTCCTTTTCCACGGCTGGCCCAAGCTGATGGGCGGCCCGGTCAAGTGGGAGTCCCTGGGGACGGCCATGGGCTATCTCGGCATCCATGTCATCCCCGTCTTCTGGGGGCTGATGGCGGCGCTCAGCGAGTTTTTCGGCGGCGTCTGCCTGATCCTCGGCGTGGTTTTTCGCCCCGCCTGCCTGCTCCTCCTCGGCACCATGGCGGTGGCGGCAACGATGCATCTGCAGCGCGGCGACGGTTTGCAGGTCGCCTCCCATGCCATCGAACTCGGCTTCGTCTTCTTCGGTCTGCTCTTCGTCGGGCCGGGACGCTTCGGCTTCGGCCGGGGCTAGGCGAAACATTCGCCGGTTGACGGAGCGGGGGAAGGGTGGTACAAATCCCCTCTCGTTTTTGCACAACATTCTGTACTGATAGTCGAGGTCCGACCATGCTCGATCTGAAATATCTGCGGGACAATCTTGAAGAGGCCCAGCGCCGCCTGGCGACCCGGGGCGAGGAAGCCAACCTGGCGGCCTTTACCGATCTTGATCGGCGTCGGCGCGAACTGCTCGGCGAATCGGAAGCACTCAAAGCCGAGAAGAACCGGGTCTCCGCCATCATCGGCCAGACCAAGGACAAGGGGCAGGTGCAGGGGGAAATTGTCCGGATGAAAGAGGTCTCGGCGCAGATCAAGACCCTCGACGACGAACTCAAGTCGGTGGAGGAAAACCTCCAGGGGCTGCTGCTGCGGATTCCCAATCTTCCCCACGAAGAGACGCCGGTGGGCGCCTCCGAAGCGGACAACCGCGAAGTCAAGCGCTGGGGAGATTTGCCGACCTTCGATTTCGAGCCGCAAGCCCACTGGGATATCGGCGAAGGGCTGGGCATCCTCGACTTTGAACGGGGGACCAAGATCACCGGCACCCGCTTTACCCTCTATCGCGGAGCCGGGGCGCGGCTGGAACGAGCATTGATTAATTTCATGCTTGACCTGCATACGGGCGAGCACAAATATGTTGAAATTTTGCCGCCCTTTATGGTAAACAGGGACTCCATGACGGGGACCGGACAGCTCCCCAAGTTTGAAGACGATCTTTTCCATACCGACGATCCCGATTATTTTCTCATCCCGACGGCGGAAGTTCCGGTCACGAATATTCACCGGAACGAGATCCTCGCGGGAAGCGACCTGCCGGTCTGCTACACGGCCTACACCCCCTGCTTTCGCAAGGAGGCCGGTTCCTACGGCAAGGACACCCGGGGGCTGATTCGTCAGCACCAGTTCAACAAGGTTGAACTGGTCAAGTTCGTCAAGCCCGAGGACTCGGACGCTGAGCTGGCCAAACTGCTCGACAACGCCGAAGAGGTGTTGCGGCGCCTGAAGCTCCCCTACCGGGTGGTCGATCTTTGCTCCGGAGACCTCGGTTTCTCCGCCGCCCGCACCTTCGACATCGAAGTCTGGTTGCCGGGACAGGCCACCTACCGGGAAATCTCCTCCTGCTCCAACTTCCGCGACTATCAGGCGCGGCGGGCGGCGATCCGGTTCCGGCGCGAGGACGGGGAAAAGCCCGAGCTGGTTCACACCCTCAACGGGTCAGGTCTCGCGGTAGGCCGGACGCTGGTCGCCATTCTGGAAAATTACCAGCAGGCCGACGGTTCGGTCTTGGTCCCCGAGGTACTACGCCCCTATATGGGCGGCCTTGAGCGGATCACTAAAGGATAATAAGCCACGGAGGAGTGGCCGAGTGGTTTAAGGCGGCGGTCTTGAAAACCGTTGATCGAAAGATCCGTGGGTTCGAATCCTACCTCCTCCGCCAGTTAATTAAGCAGAATCTTGGTAGGATTCGAAGCGGCGCAAGACGCTTCAGCGAAAATTAAATAGTTGCATACGGAGAGGTGGCCGAGTCGGCTGAAGGCGCTCGCCTGCTAAGCGAGTGTACGGGGTAGACCCGTACCGAGGGTTCGAATCCCTCCCTCTCCGCCATTTAGTTAATTTGCAGGGGCGATTCATGAATCGCCCTGGTCAAAAAAAAGTTGACAATCGCGGCAATTTGCGCGATAAACACCCCTCTCAACACGCACCGCTAGCTCAGCTGGATAGAGCGTCTGACTACGGATCAGAAGGCCGGGAGTTCGAATCTCTCGCGGTGCGCCACTAAAATCAAGGGCTTGGCTGGTTTCCAGTCAGGCCCTTCTTGTCTATTCAGCCCTATTGTCATGGGAAATGTCATGTCGATCGATCCCGCCCGCGACGAGTTCTTCATGCGCCAGGCCATGACCGAGGCCGAGGCGGCCGCCGCGTTGGGCGAGGTGCCGGTCGGCGCGCTGCTCGTTCGGGACGGGGTGATCATCGGGCGCGGCCACAATCTGCGGGAAACCAGCAACGATCCGACCACGCACGCGGAAATGCTCGCCATCCGCCAGGGGGCGGAACATATCGATCACTGGCGGTTGCTCGATACCACCCTCTATGTCACTCTGGAACCCTGTGTCATGTGCATGGGGGCGATCATCCTGGCGCGCATTCCCCGGCTGGTCTACGGCTGCCGCGACCCCCGGGTCGGCGCCGCCGGTTCGATCTACGATTTCTCCCGGGATGAGCGCTTCAACCACCGGGTTGAGGTCACCGAAGGGGTGTTGCGGGACGAATGCAGCGCCCAGCTCAGCACCTTCTTCCAGGCCCTGCGCGCGCGCAAGAAGGCGCTTCGGGTGCCAGCCGGCGAGGATGAATAAAATTCTTGGCAAGCAGCGGACAAATGAAGTAGTATGCGCCCTGCTTCGAAAATCACCCCTTGCGGAGGGGTGTCCGAGAGGTCGAAGGTGACAGACTCGAAATCTGTTGTACCGCAAGGTACCGTGGGTTCGAATCCCACCCCCTCCGCCAGTAATAACAAGGGCTTAGCCGGAAACGGCTAGGCCCTTTTTCTTATGTTATGTTTATGGGCTACCTTTAGGGCTACCTTTAAGGGATTGGTGATGTTAAGGAGGGTGCCTTCAAAGTGGCATGTTTGCATCTCGGGGATGCTTTTTTTATGGTTCTGGACCGCCGGATCCTCTGCTCCCTTTCCGAAATTACGCTCATAATTTTGGGAAAGATAACGATCTTGCATCTGGGGTGGGGCAGTGAGTGAACTTGATCCAAGTGGACATCTTTGGAAAACAACTAGATAGAGAAACAGGAAATTTGCTTGTCAGGCGGCCTCGTCGGCAACCCAGCCTTTATGACTGTGACTGATCGCCACCCGCCTTTGCCCGTGCGGTTGCGGGGAAAGCGATAGATTGGCCATCTCGTCAAAGTAGTTTTCAATCTGGCGATTGTGGTCTACCAGGCTACGAAGCAGCAGTTCATTGGCTTCTCCCATCAGCGAGGGCTTGTGCTCGGATTCCCAATGGCTTACCTGGCTGGGGCGCACGTGCATGTTCCTGGCGAAGTCCGCCTTTGACCAGCCCAGGGATTTACGCAGAAAGGTAATCTCGAAAGGCTCCAGGCGACCGGACTTCTTGATGACAATGTTCGCCAGCAGGCGATGCAGTTGTTCCATTTTGGGGATGTTGACCAACGTGTTGCCGCACGCCGGGCAACGCTCCACCAGGATATTGTTCAGGGTCACATAGGGAAGGCCGGATTCCGTGTAACGGATGTTCTCGCGGCTCTGAACCAGTTCTTCTTGCCGGCAGTCAGGGCACGTCATTTTAATCTCCAGTCCGTCACGATAAACATCCTGATTTCGCCCAAGACTTCCACCACGACGATAGATTTACCAGGTCTGGGTGGCAGAATCGATGGTGACGGCGAGCGTAGCTCGCAACCAACTAAATTTTGACTTGAGCAAATCGAATTCGGGTCCCTCTGTAATGAAGGCGGCAGTGCCTTTTATCAGAAATCCAGCACCTGGGCCATGATTGCCTGTTACTTTGCTGCTGCCCAAAGTGATCAGCACGTGATTGTTGAATGCAACGTTGGCCTCGGTTTTATGCATGTACCCTGCCGGAATCAGCAAGCGGCCATCCCCCGAAACGCGGAGGTAGCTGTTCCAAGTGTTCACCATATGGGGGCCGCCCTCGCCTAGGGTTGCAATCGCAACCACGCCATCTTGATTCATTATTTCTTTTAATTTCTCAGGTAACATCGTAATCCCCTCCCGTTTAGTGAGTTGTTTGCGGCTCGTTTATATACCATCACCAACCGTCACTTGTCTCAGGTTATTGATGTCGCGCAGTGGGGGCGCGCCGAACAGGCGACTGTATTCTCGGCTGAACTGGGATGGGCTTTCGTAGCCGACCTGGAACGCCGCCGTTGCCGCATCGAGATGTTCCGCAAGCATCAAGCGTCGGGCTTCCTGCAAGCGCAACTGCTTCTGATACTGCAAGGGACTCAACGCCGTCACCGACCGGAAGTGGTGATGAAAGGTCGAGGGGCTCATGCCCGCCCTGGCGGCAAGGTCATCGATACGTAGCGGCTGGGTGAAGTTCATCTTCAGCCATTCAATGGTCCGGGCAATCTGCTGACTCTGGCTCCCCGCCACCGCGATTTGACGCAATCGTGCCCCCTGATCCCCCACCAGCAGGCGATAGAGAATCTCGCGTTGGATGTTCGGGGCCAGGATCGGGATATCTTCCTCGCTGTCGAGCAACTCCATCAAGCGCACAAAGGCGTTGACCAGCGGCGGTGTCACCGCACCGGTCGCCATGCCGCGACTCGGCTGCTGCGTTCGCGGCGCGGGGAGATGGCTATCGGCCATCAACTGGGTAATTTCACGCTGATTGAGTTTCAACACCAGCCCCAGGTATGGACAGCCCCGGCTCGCTTCGGTCACCTGCCAAACCGAGGGCAGATCCACGGACGCAATCAGATAGTTCTGGGGGTCATACACGTACACATCGTTTCCGAGCACCACGCGCTTAGCCCCTTGAGCCGTAAGGCAGATACTCGGTTCGTACATGCCGCAGGTCAGTTCGGTTGGTTCGTTCCGCCGCCATAGTGTCAAGCCAGGGATCGCGGTTTCGATGGTGTCGCTTCTGTCGGTCCATCGGGCAATCCGCTTGCCAAGAAACTCCACGCTTGAAGCCCTTTCCATTTTCTCGTCAATCTCCATAGGCCAGCCTTTTCGCTATTTAAGGTCGTGAACCCATCCTAGCCGGCCTGACCCTCTCAGGCAACATTTTTACGAATAACCGTAAGATCAGGCAAGAATCGAGCAGGATTGGTCTACCGCTGGCTGCCCCAGCGGGAGTACGATTCAATCGAAATGGACGGCAGAAACCAATCGCAGTCAAAAATGACATCCGGCAGCCGGCAAGAGCTGCGCTGCACCAGCAAAGGAGAATAATCATGGCAGCATTCACAGTACCGAGACAGACATTTCACGGCCCCGGCTCCCTGGAGAACCTGAAGGAGCTGAAGGGCAAAAAGGCGGTGATTGTCACCGGCGGCGGATCAATGAAGCGTTTCGGATTTCTCGAAAAAAGCATGGCTCTGTTAGCTGATGCCGGGATCGCTACGGCCGTTTTGGAGGGGGTTGAAGCCGATCCTTCGGTCGAGACCGTCATGCGCGGCGTTGAATTTTTCAACCGCGAAAACCCGGATCTGATCATCGGCCTGGGTGGCTGCTCGGCAATTGATGCGGCCAAGGCGATGTGGGTCTTTTATGAGTATCCCAATGCAACGTTCGAAGAGATCACCCAGCCTTTCACCATCCAGCCGCTACGCAACAAGGCCCGTTTTGTCGCCATCCCTTCCACCAGCGGGACGGGGACCGAGGCGACCTGCGTTGCCGTCATCACCGACACGAAAAAGGGCATCAAGTATCCGCTCGTCTCTTACGAACTCTGCCCCGACATCGCCATCGTGGACGGTGAATTGGCGGTCAGCATGCCGGCCAACGTGACCGCCGACACCGGCATGGATGCCCTGTCGCATGATGTCGAGGCCTTTGTCGCGGCTCTGGCGAGTCCTTATACCGATGCCCTGGCTCTCGACTCGGTGCGCTCTATTTTCGACAATCTCCCGAAAGCCTATGACGATGGCAGCCAAATCGGGGTCCGGCAAGCGATGCACGATGCCTCCTGTTTGGCGGGGATGGCCTTTTCAAATGCGATTCTCGGCATCGTTCACTCCATCGCCCATCAGGTTGGCGGCATGTTCAACATCCCGCATGGCCGCGCCAACGCGATTCTGATGCCGAACGTTGTGCGCTTCAACCGCCGAGCCACCGACAAGTACCGTCAGCTGGCCCAGGCTTTGGGAAAAGAAACAGCGGAAGATTTCGCTCAGGAACTTGAACGACTCAGACAACGGGTCGGGATCGAGGACAGCTTCCAGGCCTATGGCCTTGCGGCGGATGCCTGGCAGGATAAACTGGATGCCATGGTACAAAACGCCCTGGCTGATCCCTGCACCGGCACCAACCCTCGACAACCTTCCGCAGGGGAAATGAAGGAAATCTTCCAATGCTGTTTCGTGGGTAAAATCGTCGACTGTTGATCCGAAAAGCTCTCCCCTGCCCAGGGGAGAGCTTTTCCGTGCTTGAGATCCCCACAAGACGCGTACGCTGTCGAGGGCGGATGGAAATGGGTCCCGAAAGGACCACGCGTCAAAAACACGAGCGATATCGAATTGAAAAACGGCTGACCCGGTTTTCGTTCCACCCAAAAGGGATAGAATCGAATAAGCTGGATAAACAGCCGCTTGGACTAGGAGGAAAGTGCGATGGCAGTGGGCTGGGCTCGAGATGAGGCGGTGCAGGAACAGATAGACGCCACGGTGGAATCCGCTGTCCAGTTGGCAAAAAGCAGATTACCACAAGGCGAAAGTCTGACTCATTGTCAAGAATGCGAAGTGGAAATCCCTGAAGCACGTCGGAAAGCGATGCCCGGGGTTCGATACTGCATCAACTGTCAGGCGGAACGGGAAAAGAAACAGCAGGCGTCCGCGCTCTATAATCGAAGAGGCAGCAAAGACAGTCAGATAAAGTGACGGGTTTTGAAATAGGTGAGGAGGGCGGGGGCGATCCCGCCTCTTCCCACACAGCTTATCAAGGGGCCAGCTCACGAAACGGAAAAAATCGCACGCTCAGACTTTTCCCCCGGTCGATTACATCACTTGCGTTTCACTCAATGCCCACGAATAGCCTAAAATTCCTTAGGCAAGGTGGGATTGAAATACAGAACAACTTTCAGGATAGGCCCAATTCGGAAAATCCGGTTGGGCCTTTGGTGTTTTGGAAATGTTTTGGAAACGGTGAACTGTAAGACGATGCCGAATAGAACAAAAGTGCCTAGAAAACCAACGGCGATTCACGGGCGTCTTCGTCACCTGCTAGTTTTACGGCTACATCTTTTTGGGTTCTGTTCTGAGAATGTGGAGGAAAGTCAAATCCGAAAATCTTTTTGCAAATTAGCCCAATGGGTCCGAAGTTTTTCTTTGTGTTCCTCATTCATCGGCAGCTCATTTAACTTTTCCGGCCATAAACTGCGCGCCTTTTCCAGGGCGTCGGCCAGGTGCGGCTTTATAGCACGCCATGGCACCCCGGCCCGCTTGGCCCACGCCTCAAAGTTTTCATAAGTGACATCATACCACTCCTTTGTCTTTCCAAGGTTGAGCGCATATTGCCGCTCGTTTTCAATGTAAACGCTTGTCGTGACGATGTCATAGGCCGGGGCAAGTCGTGGCGTGACCTGGTCGGAATAGAGTAAGCTCCAGTTCTTTATATGCGCATCGCCATTGGCCAGGAGGATGTTAACCAGCAAGCGTCTGGCAAACTGTTGTGTATCTTCCAGGCCATTTCCAGAGTAATTGTAAAGAATCTTTGCTATCTGCTCGTAGCTTGCTGAGTTGTATTTTTCATGCGGATATTTCACCAGGACTTGCGCAAAGTCTTCCATGTGGATTCGCTGGTCGTTGTTGCGATCAAAACGTTTTATCGCAAAGGCTAGTTTCTCATCGGGAAGATTGATCGGAGGCAAGTTGTCGAGTTTATTAAGTTCTACCAGCGTTATTTCAGGCACATCAACACCTACAATGGATGCCAATGTCATTGCCGTGAATTCATTGACTGGCACATCTTTGTGTTTTGTTGACGGTGTTTTGACGATCCAGTCGCCAAGAGCATCTCCTTTGGACAGGTTATAGCGACCATCTTGTTGCTTCATGGAAAATTTCATTTGAATCCCGGCGAGAGAGAATTTGTTTTCCCAAGCAGCCTTTTTCAGTTTAACGGCTTTCGCTTTGCCGTATGCAGACAAGAGATTCGCCGGGAGATCTTCCGGCTCCACAGGCTCGGCAACCAGTGCGCCGGGAAGATCTTCCCCCAGATAAGAAAAGAGTTGAAATTCGTTGTCGACATGCACCTTGAGGCCTTGGGCGATCAACTCCCGTAGTGCTCCCTCCGGGAGCAAATTGGATAGCGTAGGATGCAGTTTGTGATTGCGTGACCAAGGTTCCGCCATAAGCTTCTCTGAACGTGGGAAGCCGGGGTGGGTAATCAAGCTAAACGTAGGACGAGTTGCATCCGACTTATATTCATCTGCAAAGGTTAATACGTTGTGACCATTCTCGAAACCCGCCAGATAGCCGACCGGCCTGTCGTGCAAGCTGAGCTTTAGGACGTTGACTTCATTTGTGCCGTGATCGTTCATTGATCATCCTCAAGTAGATTCTGCCAAGGATCCTCAGACAGGTTTTTCCTTTTGCTGGTCAGGGTCTGGTCAGATGGTTTTTGCCCGGGTTTCTGTTCTGTCTCGACGCTTTCGAGCACAGCGAAAACGGCATTCACCTTTTCTTTTGGGATAAGCATCAGTTCGCTGTTCAGGCCTTTGGCAATCAACTCCAGAGTATCGAGTCGCGGGTTCCCCTTCGACTCGAGGCGTTGGTATTGCTGCCGGGATACGCCGACGCGCATCATCATGTCGATTTGCTTGAGGCCCAGTTCTAATCGTCTTTTTTTAAGCTGCTTTAGTAGTGAATTTTTCAAGGTAAACTCCTGTGCTGCTTTCTCACTTAAAGAAACATATTAGCTTCTTTTTTACAGAAAAGAAACACGTATGCCTCTTTTGTTGTGAAAGGAAAGATTGCGTACAAAAGCAACTTATATGTTTCTTTTCGTTGAAACCAACATAAAGATTCCATAAAAGCAACCCATGAATTGCTTTTGGTTGGCTATATGAGGTTAGTTTTTTTGGGGGGGGGGAAATCTTGGACGATTATCGCTGGGGCTGGACATTGAAGGGATCTGCCGATGGACTTTTCAGCGGTACCCATGACATCAATTCGGGATGAAATCTGATAAAGGCGGATCGCCGCGCATTCGCGGAAAGTATGCCCCCTAGCGTGGCCCATTCAAGCCATGCGCCGGGGGGCGGTTATTTCAACTGAGTGGTCAGTTCCCGGTATGATTGGCCGCGATGTAGTCGCCGCCCTCGTTCAGAAACACATACAGGGTCTGCTTTGCCTTGTCTTCCACCTTGGGGTTGTTGAAGATAACAACCCATTCCGGACCGTACTTGCCCTGCTTTTTTTCACCGGAAGAAGGGGCCACAGCTGCCCAGGATGCCTCGACTTTCCCCTTATTGGCGATGTTTTTGACGATACTGGCCGCTTTTTCAAGCGCCTGAGCTTGAGTGATCGGGGTAATCGGACCATGGGAGTGCCCAGGACCGGCAAGGACGGTGCTGGTGGTCAGAGCGAACAGGGCCAGAAAACAAACGAAAATTCTGCGCATCTTTTTCTCCTAGTCAATGGATTCACGAAGGGTGCGTTGCTGGTTCAGGATGTCCTGTTCCATCTGCTTGTGTTCATGGTAATGGTTGTCGGTGCTGAAGCCGAAGCTGTCTGGGTCGGTGGTATGGCCGAAGCCGTGCATCTGCATGAAAAACAGAAACACCCCCGCAGCGATCAAGCCCCCATTGGACACGGTACTGAACTGAGCGAAGGATCGGGTTCGCCGCCAACTGGAAATGACCAGCAGCATGATCGCCAGGGCGATAATTTGTCCGATCTCAACTCCCACGTTGAAAGAGAGGATGCGACCGATTAGACCGCTGTCCCCCAGGGGGAGTTGCTGCAGTCGGGTGGAGAGTCCGAAACCATGGATCAACCCGAAGCCGAAAATGACCAGCACGAGGTTGGGCGAAGGTCTTCCCAGGTATCGATTGAAGCCGTCCAGATTGTCGAATCCTTTGTAACAGACGCTCAGGGCGATCACGGCATCGACCAGGAAGTAGTTGGCCGAGATGCCGTAAACCGTGGCGAAGACCAGGGTAATGCTGTGCCCCAGGGTAAAAGCGGTAATGTACTTGACGATGTCCCGGAAGCCGGTCAGAAAAAAGATGACCCCGAAAATAAACAGCAGATGATCGTAGCCGGTCAGCATGTGGGTCGCACCCAGCCAGACATAGCGAATATAGCCGCCATCCAGCATGGCCTGTTTGTCGGCTTCTGAAATGCCGTGTGCCATGGCCAACGTCGGCAGCAGCACCAGCAGAAGCATTCCCACAACTATTCTTGCTTTTCTAAAATCCATGAAAAATCTCCAGGTCGTGTCGTTTTCCTGTTCGGGGTTGTGACAAACGAATAGTCGCAGTCTCTACGATAGGCGCCTCCATAAAAACGATCTATAATCGGTTTTTCGGGTAAAAAAACCCAGGTCAATGGCGGATGACCAGTTCGGTGAGATAGTGCACCGGGCCGGGCAGTACCAAGTGGGTCAGGAACAGCGGCGGGGAAAACAGCAGCCAGTCGGGAAACACCGGGTCGGAGTAATCCCCCCCAGCCAGCAGAGCCTCAATCCGCAGGATACTTTGGCTACCGGAAAAACCCACCGAGAAGGGCTGCGACTCCTTTAGCGAAAGCCCCAGCAGTCGTTCAACGGCGATGATCGTTTCCGCGACCAGCAAACGATCTCCGGTTTTTTCCGCAGCCTGTTCATCGCAGGCCTGCTCCGTGGCCAGAGCCAGATCTTCACGGATAAGTCCCCGAACCCGCCCTGGATAGAAAACGGAAGCGGTCCGGGCCAGGTACTGCCGCAAAGGATCCCGGTGCCGGACATGGGCCTGCTCATGAGCAAGGACAACCTGTAACTGCTCAGGCGTCAGGGTACGGGCGAGGGTCGTCGATAAAAAGACTTTCGGGCTCCAGAATCCCACGGTGACGGCAGCCGGCTTGCGCCACTGCACCAGGCTGCAATCCAATCCTCCCTCGACCTCTGCCTGCCGCAATGCCGTTTTCAGCCGGAAGTTTTCCCGCAGGTGAATTGCCTGCCGCGCCAAGAACATGGCCAGCAGAAGGGCTGCAGGGACATAGAGGTACCCGGGTAAGATGCCGGAACCGAAAATTGCCGGCTCACTCAGGCAAATATGCGGAAACCGTTCGGCGTGGTTATGACAGTGGCCGGCCGAGATCCCCAGAAATTCCATGAGCGAAGAAATAAAAAGCAGACCGGCAAAAAAAAGTCCCAGGCTGCCCGGCGCGGTCGCCAACAGGAGCAAGATGGTGGCTCGCCGACGCGGTTGGCGTTTCAGCAACCCTTTCCGAAGCAGCGGGTAAACCACTCCCAGCACCACTCCCGCGCCCAGACCGACAACGACCGTAGCCCCAAAAGCCCAAAGGAGAGATTCCACGGGAGAAGCTATCGTTTCTGCCGACGCTCGGCGATCAACTCCTCCAAGCGGTCGAGCGAATTCTGTTCTATCCGGGAGGCAAGGTCAACAAAGGCGGAAAGCATCGCTTCCGTTCTCCCACCGGAGAGTTTATCCACGACGTTGTCGATCATTTCGGCCATCAATTGTTCCCTGGTGACGGCGGGAGAGTAGACAAAGGCATGGCTGACCTTCTCCCGGTTCAGCAGCCCTTTTTTGTACAACCGGTCCGCCGTCGATTGGATGGTGTTCGGCGAAATATTACGCTTTTCCCCGACTTGCCGATGGATCGCTTTGGCGTCGGCGACGTCAACGTCCCACAGGTGTTCCATGACGGCGATTTCCAGTTCCCCTAGATAGGGACGGCGGACAAACATTAATCTAAACCTCCCAAGATGGGATGGGTATATCACAGCTAAAATCCGACCGTCAATCGGTTTTTAGGCGGAAGGATGAAAAAAATACACTTGCCCCCTTTGTCGGCATAGAGTATACCCCTATGGACTATATTCGAGGGAGTGCGTTATGAGTCTTTGCGGTACAGATCAGGACAAAGGACGGCTGCTCAGTCGGCTGCGGCGGATCGAAGGGCAGGTTCGCGGCCTGTGCAGCATGGTGGAGCAGGACCGGGACTGCATCGAGGTTCTGCAGCAGGTCGCCTCGGTTTCCGGAGCATTGCGCGGGGTCTGGCTGCAGATCGTCGGCGATCACCTGCGCGGTTGCGTATCGAAGGCCGTGGTCGAAAACAACGAGAAGCTGATCGACGAACTGATCGATCACCTTCAGAAAATTCGTTGACCGGCCGGTCCCGCGCTTCAACTACAGACATGACTTTAGAGGAACAGATGGAAAGACACGCTCAAACCATTGCACGACTTGCCCACACCCATGAAACGGGGGACATCAACACGGCCAATGAACGCCGGACCCTTCAGGTCGTCTTGCTCACCGGCCTCACCATGGCAGTGGAGATCATCGCCGGGCATTGGACCGGTTCCATGGCCCTGCTGGCCGATGGCTGGCACATGGGGACTCATGCCTTTGCCCTCGGCATCAGCTATATCGCCTATCTGCTGGCCAGAAAACACAGGGCCTCGGAGTATTTTTCTTTCGGTACGGGAAAATTCGGGGTCCTCGCCGGCTATACCAGTGCCCTGTTCCTGGCGATTGCGGCGGGGTGGATGATGGTGGAGTCGGTCCTCCGTTTTTTCAACCCGGTTAAGATTGCCTTTGCCGAAGCGATTGGGGTGACGGTAGTCGGCCTGGTCATCAATCTGGTCAGCGTCCTGATCCTTCAGCAGACGGATCCCCATCATGACCATGATCACGACCATTCCCATCCTGATCAACATGAGACGGACAAGGCTTCGGCCGGGCAGAAAGAACTCCCGGCCCATTCTGAATCGCACCACCACCATCATCATGACCATAACTACCGGGCGGCCTACCTGCATGTGATCGCCGACACGCTGACTTCGGTCTTCGCATTGACGGCCTTGCTCGCCGGGCGCTATCTGGGGTGGACCTTTCTGGATCCTGTCATGGGCATGGTCGGCAGCCTGTTGATCGGACGTTGGGCCTACCTGCTGATCAAGACCACAGGCCTCATCCTGCTTGACGGCGGGGTTGATTCTGTCGTCAAGGCGCAAATCCGAGAACGGATCGAGGTCGACGGCGAAAGCAGGGTTGCCGATCTACATCTCTGGCGGGTGGGTTCCAGATCCTTGGCGTTGATCGCCTCCGTTGTCACCGGCGAAAATCGTCGGGCCGAAGAGTACCAGAGCCGACTTGAAGAGCTGCACGACCTGGTGCATGTCAGCATCGAGGTGCATCCTTGCGACGACCCCGCTTGTTCCTGCTGTCCGTGACTCGAAATTGTAATAAATGTTGTTTTGCCTAGCTTCAAAGGCGAACAGCAGGATAATCCTACAAATCCTCTATTGTTGGGCAGAGGAGATCCACTGCCACCAGACCCGTGCAAAAAATGGCGCTTTATGAGAAAAGCCCCCAATCTTCGGATCGGGGGCTTTTCGTGTTCCACAGAGAGTGAATTGTAAGACGATGCCGAATAGAACAAAAGTGCCTAGAAAACCAACAGCGATTCACGGGCGTCTTCGTCACCTGCTAGTTTTACGGCCACATCTTTTTGGGTTCTGTTCTGAGAATGTGGAGGAAAGTCAAATCCGAAAATCTTTTTGCAAATTAGCCCAATGGGTCCGGAGTTTTTCTTTGTGTTCCTCATTCATCGGCAGCTCATTTAGCTCAACTTTCGCAGGCACGCACAACAAATAAATATATGAATTAATTGAACAAAAGCGCCATCAACTGTAATAGATGGTTTGTCGCCAAACAACCAATCTACCCGCAGGTGGATCGCCGTCATGGCCAAGATCGTCTTCGTCCGAAATCGCAGTACCAGAAAGTGGCTGGCATTGCTGTCCACCGATGTCAACCTTGCCGATGAAGAGATCGTCAAGCTCTACAAGCGGCGCTGGGACATCGAGGTGTTTTTCAAAATTACCAAGAGCTATCTGCGGTTAGCCAAGGAATTTCAGAGCCGCAGCTACGATGCGCTGGTCGCCCATACGACGATTGTTTTCTCCCGCTATATCATGCTGGAGGTTGCCCGGCGCACGCACAACGATCCGCGCACCCTGGGAACCTTGTTTCATGCCGGCTGTGATGAGTTGCGGCAGGTCAGTTTTGCCGAAGCACTCCGACTGCTCTTGAGCCATCTGGAGCAGGTGTTGAAGACTTTCGCCGAACTCCCGACCGCCTCGCTAAGGGGGATGCTGGAGGACTTCATGGCCCAGATACCGGCCTTGTTACGACGAGCAACGCTACTTCCGGCCTATATCTTTTGAAAGATCATTTTGATTTTCAGGGCTTTAGGCCCTGTCATGCTGCTGCGAAAGTTGAGTTATTAATAATTACACCCCACCCGAGGGATTCAATTCGGTTCAACGGCCCTGGTACCAGGCCGCCATTCAGACCCACCCCCTTGCCTCAGACGGCATTCCCTACCAGGAAATAAATACCGAAGAATGGCTGGTATCAATTGGTAAAACCCTGACAAGTCAGAACAGTCAGGTAGTGGGGGTACTTGCTATTGACGCCAGCATGGACACGGTTGTTCAGGCCCTGTCTGACCGGGACGATGCATACCCCACGGCATATAACTATGTCCTCGATAACCAGGGGATTGTTCTGATCCACAACGATCCAACCCTTGTGGGCACCTTCCATGAGAACGCTTTTCAAAGCTTGCCCCCAGCAGAAATCAGTGGGGGGAATTTTAACTACCGGGCCTCAGATACCCACAGTATTGCCCACTTCAGCCGCCTGGATGACCTGGGATGGATTGTTATTACGGGGGTACCCCGGGCTGATATTCTGAGGCCCATTATGGTAACCATCCTGTCCAGCCTGGGAATTATTATTGCTGCCTCCCTCATTGCAACCTGGCTGGTGAGCTTTCTGCTGAGCCGGAACATTATTAATCCCCTAATCCATCTCCAAAAAAGGGTTCAGGAAATTGCCCACGGTCGCAAGGCCCCTATGTCCTCAGAGTTCCTTCCGAACAATGAAATAGGCACCATAGCCGAAGCCATTGAGAACCTGACAGAAGATGCCCTTTTTCAAAAAAACATTGAACTGCAAACCAAAAACAGTCTCCTGGATTCCCTGTCCAAAACCGACCAGTTAACAGGAATTGCAAACCGCCGGATGACCCAGCAGGTTATCGAGCAGGAAATTGACCGGTTTAACCGGTACAAAAAGCCCTTTTGCCTTTTCCTGTTCGATATTGACCACTTCAAAGCCGTCAACGACAACCACGGGCATGAGGTAGGAGACCAGGTGCTTATGGGACTTGTGGGGCTTGTTCAGTCAGTTATTCGACGGACAGACACCTTTGGTAGATGGGGAGGCGAAGAATTTATTCTGGTCTGCCCCGAAACATCTTTGCCTACAGCCCAAACCATTGCCGAAAAAATCTGCACCGCCGTTCGGGAATATGAATTTGCCCAGGGCCTGCGCATTACCCTGAGTATCGGCGTGTCTGAATTCCAAAGCGGCGCAGCATTGCAGGAGATCCTGGTTGAGGTGGACCGCAAAATGTACCTGGCAAAACAAAAGGGCCGGGACCGAGTGGAAGCGTGAGGCACATTAAATTCTCTTAGGCAATCCCCCGGCTTTGCCGGGGGTGACTAACTGCCAATAGGTCAACTATTGATCCAGTACGACGCGCATAAGAATGCCGGATCCTATTTCAAATTCGCCGATGGCGCGAATGAAGCCGGGACGGCCGGGGTCATACACATTGACGTGGACTCTGTCGTGGAGGTCGTGAGGATGCTGAATTAACCAGGCACCGGGAGGGACCGGGCGGCCACATTGGACAGGCGGTGGCTGCTGCCCGGCCGGACGATCCGGATACCAAATACGGCATTCACCCGGTGGCGGGTAATGTCCTTTGGGAATATTCAGTTGCGTATAGCCATGTTCATGGAAATAAGAACCTCCGCCTTGCCGGGTTTGATGATATTCGCCGTAGCGCGGCTGATCGATGTTTATTGATCCGTGGGGGCCTTCGATGCCGATTGGGGCGCATGCGGTCAGGGCGGCAAAGGCAACCGGAACGGTTAGGCGGAGCATTTTCATGCTTAACTCCTCTAGATGTCGGCTTGATAACGTAACGTCTAAATGGATAAGGGTTTTAGGGGCAACAGCCGAACCGCCGAGTTTGCCGTTCATTAAAGCTGTGCCGCCTTCGGGAAGAGGATGTTGTTTTCCAGGTGCACATGCTTGTGCAGATCCTCTTCGAACTCCTGGAGTTTTTGGTAGGTGACCATGAAGGTATTACAGACATCCGCCGGTATCGCATAGTCTTTCGCCAGGTGCCGGATCCTGTGGATCGCATCGCCGACTTCTTCATGCTCTCGCTTTAGCTGCTCCAGGGATTCCTTGATCACCTTGCGATCTTCCCGTGCTGGCGTCTGTCCGGCTTTCCGGGCCGCTGCGGCCCGTTTGACGGCCGGAAAGAAGACCTCTTCCTCTTCCCGAAGATGGGCATCCATGTCGGTCGCGATCTTTTCAAAGAGGGCCGCGATCTCGATCACCTCGGGATGGTGGGCACCATGTACATCGGCGATCTTGCGGGTGTAGGCGGTGATTGTCGGATCATTTTCCTTGAGCCAGACATGGTGGGTATTGACGATGTAATCCGCCAGAAACGGCAATTCCCAGGCCGCGTAGTTCTCGCCCCGTTTGGCCGGTTCGTTTCTGACCGCCTCGATCTCACTCAATATCTGTCCGGAATCAAGCCCTTTTTCCTTGCATACCTTCGCCAACGTCCCTTGGCCGCCGCAACAGAAGTCGATGCCGTGCCGTTCGAAGACGGCGGCAGTCCGATAGTCCTCAGCGACGAATTCCCCGATGGTTTTATTCGCAATTTCAGGTGTTTGTGGTTTGCTCGTTTCAGGCATAAAGGACCTCGTTATTCGTCAATGTTGTCGATATGAGTGGAAAATGCTTAGGATTAATTTTAATGCTAGCAGTTTTTTGGAGTTCCGCAAAAATTTCAGTATCCATCCAAGATCCTGCTTTAGGGTGAAAAAGAGTTGCCCCCGTACAAAAACGAAGATTTAACATGATCCTAACGAAAGTCAGATACGATTCCGACACAAGCATCCGACAATCGACAAACCGCTAACAACTCGTCCGCGCGAGAAACGGGAGGTGGTTCATGTCGACCCTGGAGATGCTGATTCGTCATTTGCGCTTTATCCTTTTCATGGTTCTTTTGGCTTGGGTGATCGCCGTCGGTTCGATCCATTGGCTGACGAACGCCGGAGGAGAGGGCGCGCCGGCGGCTCATGGGATTACCGCTGAAAAATAAAAAATATGATTTTCCCGGTAGTTGGGTGCCGGAATGACGAGGAGATCGGATTGATGGACGTTCATGTTCAAGATCCCGCGGAAAAAGTTCAGCACCAGCGGGCGCTGGAGAATCTTTGCGAGGAATTTCCAGAAGTTCGTGAGAAACTTCCCGAGCTGTATGACAAGATTTACTCCGAGCTGGCTCCCGGAGCGACCATCCGCACCTTCATTTCCATCTTCATTTCCCGGGAACTGCGGGAAACCCTGCGGACCCGGCAGAATCTGAATTCCTGAGATTTTGACCCTTCGCTTCATCCTTCCCAGAGCCCACCTGTTCCTCATTTTTGTCCCCTGCTAAAAAAATCGGCCGCTCGGGCGAGCGGCCATTGCAACGGGAAGTTCAATCGACGGCTGTTTGTTGACCTTGTCCCTTTTTCTCACGTCTGCCCGCTTCGCCTGATGATGCCTGGCGGGGAAGGAAGCTGGCTGTCACCGAGGCTGAGAACCTTGATCGCTCGCGGGCAGGCTCAGGGTGAATTCGGCGCCACCTTCGGGACGGTTGGTGGCATGTAATTCTCCACCCAGGGCGCGGGCCAGGGTGCGGGCGGAATAGAGCCCGAGGCCGTGTCCCGCGCTGTGCCCCGATTGCTGGGTGCCGCGATAGAACTTTTCGAATATCCGCTCGATCTCTTCCGGGTGGATGCCCGGGCCGTCGTCGACCACGGTGATTCGTAATTCCTCCGCCGCGAAAATCAGTTCCACTTCGATATTTCCGCCCAATTTGCCGTATTTCACGGCATTTTCCAGCAGGCTCGAAAGAATCAGGCGCAAGGCCCCGGGATGGGTCGCGAAGGGCGTGGGCGTGCCGAGGGTGCGCAGGGCGAGCTGTTGCCCTTCCCGCGCGGCCAGGGGGCGATAGAGCCCGACCACGTCTTCCACCAGCCATAGGGGATTGACCGGCTCCGCGGGCAAGTCCTGCTGGTCCGATTCGACTCTGCGCAAGAGCAGGAACTCTTCGGCGAGACGGCTTAGATAGTCGGCGCCGCGCTGGATCGCCTGGGCATATTCCCGCGCCAGCTCCGGCGCGGGTTCCTTGTCGGCCAGACGGTTCGAATAGCCGGAAATGACCAGCAGCTGGTTGCGCAGTTCGTGAAAGAGCATCTGTCGCCATTGCTCTTCGTGATTGCCCGTCCGTTCCAGCCGTCCCAGGGCCGCTTCCGTTTCCCGCTGGGCGCGTCGGCGCCCGATCAGCCTTTCCGTTTGCAGCAGGACTTCCCGCACCGAATAGGGTTTGCTCAGATAGATGTCGGCCCCCGCCTCGACGCCTCGCACCCGGTCTTCCAGGGTGCCGAGGGCGGTGAGCATGATGATCGGGGTCGGCGCCGTCTCGGGATCGGGGTGGGAGCGGACCATGGCGCAGATCTCGCGGCCGTCCAGATCGGGGAGCATCAAATCAAGCAGGATCAGGTCGGGTCGGGCGGCGCCGATGCGCCGGCAGGCACTCAGGCCATCGCCGGCGATCTCGGTGCGATAGCCGTGGCGGCGCAGATTGTAGTCGAGCAGTTCGGCCAGTTCCGGTTCGTCTTCGACAATCAGAACCAAGGGGGCGCATTGCGGGGAGGCGGATACGGGGGCATGTTCGGCGGAACGGGGGATGGCGCGGTCTTTGACGATCTGCATGGACTCTCCCTGGGGGCAAGACTTGGCGGGCGTGAAGGTTGTCCGCTCGGGTGATTCAGAATGCCGGACGTTTGTTAGGAATGGATGAGTTTTTCTTGCGGAATGGATGTGAACCCGATTGGCGCCGGGCCGCCGCGAAGGCGAAGGTCTGACCGAAAACTAACAGCGCGCCAATGTCGCCAAAACCTTCGAAGTGGAATCTTTCCCCGACACAAATTAGCCCGGTTCCGGCGTGTGCTGGAACCATCGTCCCTCCCCATGCAAGGAGAAGAGCCAATGATCACAAAGAGGAAGAGCAAAATGAAGAAGTTTGCGCAAGCCGCCCTACTGGTGGCGCTGCTGCCGGGGCTGAGCTTCGGCGACAACGGTCTCAAGGGGATGGCGGTCCCGCCTCAGAAGGCGGCGGAGGCCAAGAACATCATCCTGTTCATCGGCGACGGCATGCAGCTCGAACACGAAATCGCCTACAGCCGCTACCTGACCGGCGACGACTTCGCCCTAGTTTGGGACAACTTCCCCTATCAGGGGTCAGTCACCACCTGGGACGTGACCACCTACAACAACTATGCGACCCTTGAGGGGCAGACCCCCTTCGACTACGACCAGTTAGACCCCGCCGTTGGCTACGACGCCCTGCGCGGCGGCTTCGATCGCTACCCTTTGGATGAAACGGTCTCCGACGATTACTTCCTGCGGCCGCGCTACGCCACCGATTCCGCCTCGGCCGGCACCGCCATGGCTACCGGTCTCAAGACCGACGACGGCAACGTCGCCTGGCTTTCCCGGGATCCCGCTGACGGTGCCCTGAAAACCATCGCCGAGCAGCTGCGGGAAGAACGGGGCGCCGCTATCGGCGTGGTCTCCACCGTCCCCTTCAACCATGCCACGCCGGCGGCCTTTGTCAGCCACAACGTCAGCCGCAACAACTACTATACCGGCCGTTCCGGCTACGCCGGGCTCGGCATCGCCGACGAAATCATCCAGGTCGTCAAGCCCGACGTGGTCATCGGCGGCGGCCATCTCGATTACGACGGCGGCTACCTCCCCCGCGCCCTCTATGACGAACTGAGCCAGAGCGACGAATTCGTCTTTGTCGATCGTCAGCCCGACGTGGACGGCGGCAAAGCTCTGCTGGCGGGAGCCCAGCAGGCGGCCAGGGGCGGCAAGAAACTCTTCGGCCTGTTCGGTGGCGCCGGCGGCAACTTCGAGCCGCCCGTGGTGCTCGATCAGCCGGGGTTCCCGACGGTGGAGCCGGCGACCCAAGAAAATCCCACCCTGGCGACGGCCACCGAAGCGGCGCTGACCGTTCTCGCCGAAAACCAAAAGGGCTTCTTCCTGATGGTCGAGCAGGGGGATATCGACTGGGCCAACCATGCCAATGACTATCGCTGGATGATGGGGACCATGCATGATCTGCACGAGGCGGTCAAAGCCGCCATCGCCTACGTCGACCAGCCCGGCGACCACATTGACTGGAGCAACACCCTGCTGATGGTGACCAGTGACCATGGCAACAGCTACATGCGCCTCAACCCCGAGCTGCCCATGACCAAGGGCGATCTCCCCGCGAGCGAAGAAATCATCGCCTGGAATCAGGCCCCCGCGCCCGGCGTCACCCCCATCGTCACCTATGCGACCGGCAGCCACACCAACGAGCTCGTCAGCCTCTACGTCAAAGGCGCTGCCGCCGACCTCTTCACCACCCGGGAAGGATCCTGGTATCCCGGCACCAACCTCCTCGACAACACCCAGATCCACGAGGTGATGCACGAATTCGCCTTCACCTGGGAATACGCCGGGTGGCGCCCCGGCATGCCCCGCGCCCCCTTCGTCAGCCCGGTTCGCGCCGCCCGCTGATCGCCGGCGTCCGCCCTTGAACGCAAAACGGCCCCCGCTTCTCACGGAGCAGGGGCCGAAATTTTTTCGGGGCGCGGGGCAGGGAGCGCAAAAAAAAAGCCGGTTACGGGGGAGGTGTCCCGTAACCGGCCAAGGGGGGTGGAACAAGAGGGAGGTATGAAGAGGGAGTCTTCATGGGTATCGCCGAGCCGCCTGCCACAACAGCCCGTCGATGGTTGAAGGATAGCGAAAGAGGCCGGCGGCCGCCACGTTGCAACCCGTAAAATTGGCGGCGGACAGAAGCATTACCCGGCTGTGCGAATGCACGGATGAATGATTCGGTTGCGCCGAGGGGAAGAGGATGCGGCTTCCTTCAGCCGTCCCCAGGAGAATCGGCTCGGAAATGCCGATTTTTCCGTTTTAGCTTTCCGGCAAGGGGGTAAACTCGGTTTCCCCGGGAATTGAAGGGAAGAGCCCTGCTTTCCATGCGGTTTTGGCTCTTTCGATAAGATCCTTGCGGGTGGCGACCAGGTTCCACCAGACGGTTCTTTTGCCCAAAGGTTTTCCGCCGATGACCACTAGGCGGCTGTCCTCGACGGCGGTCAGTTCGATGCCCGGATCCGGAGTAAAAGCGGCCATGCAATACTGGGGGATAGCGGTATTTCTTGTCTCGATAAGGCCGGAGACGACGTAAACCGCCCGCTCTTCCACCCCGTCGGGCAGGGCCAGCACCGCCCCTTTTTCAATCCGGGCTTCAAAATAAAGGGTCGGGGAGCAGGTCCTGACGGGGGAACTCACCCCGAACGCCTCGCCGAGCAAGATACGCAAGGCGATGCCGTCTCCGTCGATGGTTGGAAGCTGGTGGGCGTCATAGTGGGAAAATGACGGATTCGTTTCCTCAAGTTTTTCGGGAAGGGCGACCCACAACTGTAGGGCGTGGACAACCTGCCCCGACTCACGCAGGGCGGGTGGCGTCCGCTCCGAATGGACAATGCCGCGTCCAGCCGTCATCCAATTGATTTCCGCGGGCCGAATTGGCTGTACGTTGCCGAGGTTGTCCCGATGGAGAATTTCCCCCTCGAAGAGGTAGGTGACGGTGGCCAGGCCGATATGCGGGTGGGGACGGACATCGATTCCGGTGCCGGGCGGAAAATAGGTCGGACCAAGGTGGTCGAAAAAGACGAAAGGACCCAGGGATTTTAATGTATCGGCGGGCAGTAGTCGGCGAACGGCAACGCCGCCCAGATCTTTTTCCAGGGCGGGGATGATGGCGCGAATGGCCGAGCAAGGGCCGCCATTTCCGGTTTCGCGGTGGGGACCGTGATTAAATACGTCGCTCATAAAGGGCTCCTTACCGAAAATGGTTTTGAAAAATATATCATAATTTCAAGCAGATGAATTTTGATCCTGGTCGTTGTCAAGAAATGCCGAAAGTTCTCACCGTCTTGGTTTTTCCTCGACACGATTTTGAACATCAGGCTACTATTCAGTTGTAAAACAGGATTTTTCAAGCGGGGATTTCGTTGCGGGAAGCGACAAGGTGAAGATCATTGGGTGCACGATAGGCATTTTTAATGATTGGTTACATGCGCGCAAGACATCGAAGCGCGGTTGCCCATGACGGCGTTTTTTGCCGGAGCCGTTTAAAGCCGGGTAAAAGTTTTTTTTGATAGGGATGAGTCATGAAGGTCGGCTTTTGGGCTTCGATCCGAAAACATCTTGTGCTGATTGTGCTCATGGCGGTCTTGCCCGCGTTGGCCATCATTCTCTATTGCGGCTTGGATCAGCGGCAACAGGCGATAGAATCGGCTGAGCGCGAAATCACGCTGCTGGCGCGGAATATCCGCGAAGCCCATATGGGCCAGCTCGAAGCCGTGCGGCAGACGCTGGCCACCCTGGCGCAAGTCCCCGCCGTGCAAAACCTCGATCCCCAGGCCAGCAGCGATTTTTTTCGTTTGGTGGCCGCGCGGGTGCCGGGGATCTTTAATCTCACGGCCTCCACGGTCGATGGCGAGGTCTTCGCCTCGGGCAGGACTTTTGCCGCGACCTCCCTGGCGGACCGCAAGCATTTCCGCGAAGCCCTGTCACATGAGGATTTCGCCGCCGGGGAATATCTGCTGACCCGGATCGGCGGCGAAACTCCCACGTTTCCCTATGCCTATCCGGTGCTCGACCCGGCCGGAGTTCCCCGGGCGGTTTTGACCCTGACGCTGAAGCTGGAGCATCTGGCGCGATTGTACGAAACGGTTCCGCTGCCGGAAGGCTCCTTCATCGCCATTACCGATCATCGCGGAGTCCGGCTTTCCTATTATCCGGCGCGGGATGAAACCAACCCGGTCGGCCGGCCAATCGCCCCTGAGGCCTGGGCCCTTGCCGAGAAAAATCCCGAACAGGGCTTTGGCAGGGTCCGGGCTTCCGACGGACGAACCAGGCTGGTCGCCTACCAGGCGGTCCGACTCGCTCCCGGCGAGGCGCCCTATATGTACATGTGGGCCGGCGTTCCCGAAGACCACATCCTCGAAGGCGCCGATCGCATTCTCCTCCACAATCTGTTGCTCATGGCCGGTTCCATTGTGGCCGCGCTGGTCTTTTCCTGGTGGCTGGGCAAGAAGACCATTGTCGAGCCGGTACGCATGCTGGTGGCGGTCACTGAGGATTTCGCCCAGGGGGACTTTCAGGCGCGCGGCAACTTGCCCGATGCCGACGGCGAGTTGGGGATGCTCGCACGGTCCTTCGGCCGCATGGCGGAAAGCCTGGAAAAAAGCCGGGAATCCCTGCGGTCGTCGGAAGAACGCTATCGAACTTTGTTCGAATGCAGCGCCGACGGTCTGCTGATCGCCGATATGACGACCCGGCGCTTCAAATACGCCAATCCCATGATCTGTTCGATGCTTGGCTATACGGAAGAAGAATTGCTCGGCATGGGGGTTGAGGATATTCATCCACAAATGGCGTTGGCGGAGGCGATCTCGGAGTTTGAAAAAATCGTGGGGAAAAATCTTTTGCATTCCCGAAATGTTCCCTGCCGCCGCAAGGATGGGTCGATTTTCTTTGCCGACATCAATGCCACCATTCTCGATCTGGACGGAACCCCCTGTCGCCTGGGGATGTTCCGTGACGTCAGCGAGCGTAAGCTCGATGAAGAACGTCTTAGGCATCTGGCGATGCACGATGAGTTGACCGGCCTGGCCAATCGCACCCTGTTGCAGGATCGTCTGGAGAATGCCATTCATTACGCCCAGCGCTCCGACAGGTTTGTGGGGGTGTTGATGCTCGACCTCGACCGCTTCAAAGAGATCAATGACAGTTTCGGCCACGATTTCGGCGACAAGCTGCTGTGCGCGGTGGCGCAGCGGCTGGTGAATACCGTGCGCGAAGCGGATACGGTGGCGCGACTGGGCGGAGACGAATTCGTCATCCTGCTGGCGGAGCTGCCGGATGCGGAACGGGTGGCCAAGATCGCCGACAAGATCCTGCGCCACCTGGCCGAGCCCCTGTGGATCGATGGTCGCGATATCCAGCTGACGGCCAGCCTCGGCGGCAGCCTTTATCCCCGGGACGGCTTTGATGGCGAAACCCTGATCCGTTACGCCGACATGGCTATGTACCAGGCCAAAAAAAGCGGCCGGAACCGTTTCGCTCTCTACGACGCCGCCATGGGTTTGAACGGGGAGGCTGGGGAAGAAGGCTGAAATTTCAGCGTGTGGCATCGTTGTTTTATCAAAAAAAACAAAAGGGTCCGGACGTTTTCGTCCGGACCCTTTGTCATAAAAACTCGCTGGAACCTCTCAGGAATGGGGGCAGTCCAGCTCCCCGTCGGGGGAGGTCGGCGCGTGGTAGCGCAGGTGGATGACGGCGCCGGCCGGGGGAGTCAGGGGCAGGTGGGTGCGGAAGGGGAGTTCGAGCAGGCCCCGGCGTTTGGAGGAGAGCCCCGCGACCCGAATCTGTTCCTGGGCCAGCCGTGTGCCGTCGGGAGTGCAGATGACGAGATCCATATGTCCCGGCATGGGAAGCTCATGCAGGCGCTTGAGTCGGCCGCTGATCATCAAGCCCTCCCCTTGCCCGTAGGCCCGGGCCGTGCTGATCGAGACCGAGCCCCCGGGCAGGGCCAGGGTTGGATATTCCCGAACCGCGTCCGCCTTTGCCGACGAAAGGCCGCTTGGGGCGGTGCAGGCGGAAAGGGTCAAGGCGAGCAGGGGGATGAAGAGTTTCCGAAGTTTTTTCATTTGTCGATCTCCTGGGGTTGCGGTTCCGTCGTTTTTTGGCCGAAGGCCAGATAGAGGGCCGGCAGGACGAAGAGGGTGAGCAGGGTCGAGGTCAGCACGCCGCCGATGACGACCGTGGCCAGGGGGCGCTGGACTTCGGCGCCGACCCCGACGGAGAGGGCCATGGGCAGAAAGCCGGCGGCGTCGGTGATGGCCGTGGCCAAGACCGGCAAGAGGCGCTGGCGCCCGGCTTCGATGACCGCGTCAACCAGACCGAGGCCTTCGCCGAGGGCGTTACGGATGGCGGCGACCAGCACCTGGCCGTTGAGGACGGCGATCCCCGACAGGGCGATGAAGCCGACCGCCGCACTCACCGAGAAGGGAATCCCGCGCAGCCACAGGGCCGCCACCCCGCCGATGGCGGCAAAGGGGATGCCGGTGTAGATAATGAGCACGTCGCGCAAGCGCTTGAGGCTGAAGTAGAGCAAGAAGAAGATCAGCGCCAAAGTCAGCGGCACCACCAGCATCAGCCGCTGCTGCGAGCGCTCCAGGTTCTCGAACTGCCCCCCCCATTCGATGAGGTAGCCTTCCGGCAAGGGGAGGTCGGCGGCGAGGCGCTCTTTCGCCTCGGCGACGAAAGAGGCGATGTCCCGGTCGCGGACGTTGGCCTGAACCTTGATCAGGCGTTTGCCCCATTCGCGGTTGATGGTCGAAGGGCTCTCCCCCACGCTTATCTCGGCCATGCTCCCCAGGGGGAGCACGGCGCCGTCGCGCGTGGGGATGAGGGTGTCGCGCAGGGTCGCCACGTCGGTCCGCTGGGCGTCGGGGAGGCGTACCACCAGCGGGAAGGAGCGCTCCCCTTCGAAAATCTCCCCGACTTTGGGGGAGCCGACCGCCGCCACCACATCAAGCACGTCCCTGGCCGGAACGCCGAAACGCGCCAGCCGTTCCTGATCGACCTGAATGCGCAGGGTCGGTTGGCCGGTGATCTGCTCCGTCGAGACGTCGGCCGCCCCGGGAATCGCCAGCAGCAGGTGTTCGACCCGATCCCCCAACTCCACCAGCTTAGCGAAATCCTCGCCGTAGATCTTGATGCCGACATCGGCGCGAATCCCCGAGAGCATTTCGTTGACCCGCAGTTCGATGGGCTGGGTCAGCACCGTGCGGATACCGGGGAGACCGTGCATGGATTCTTCCACCAGGGCGGAAAGTTCCATCTGGCTTTTCGCTTGCCGCCACTGGTCGCGGGGATGGAGGGCCATGAAGATGTCGGTGAGTTCCGTCCCCATCGGGTCGGTGGCGACCTCGGCGCTGCCGATGCGGCTCCAGACGTACTTGATCTCGTCGGGAAAGCGCTCCAGCAGCAGTTTTTCCAGGCGGCTGTTGTAGGCCACCGACTCGTCGATGGAGACCCCGGCCAGACGCACCACGCTCGCCACCAGCGAACCCTCGCTCATGCGCGGCAGAAATTCGCCGCCAAGTCGGAAGCTGAGGCCGACGGTGCCGGCCAGCAGCACCGCCACCAGGGCGAGCAACATCAGGCGGTGGCGCAGCGCCGGCTGCAACAGACGCAGGTAGAGGTTTTTCAGGGCGCGATTGAGGGGCGACTCCTGGGTCTTGGCGGTTTTCGGCAGAAAGCGCCAGGAGAGGATCGGGTTGAGGAAGATCGCCACCAGCAGGGCGCCGACCATGGCGAAGATGAAGGTCCAGGCCATCGGCTTGAACATCTTCCCCTCGACCCCCTGCAGGGTGAGGACGGGGATGAAGACAAGGATGATGATGCCCATGCCGAAGACGATGGGGCGCACCACCTCCTTGCTCGACGCGGCGATGGAGGCCAGGCGTTCGGCGCCGGTCAGGGGTCGCCCCAGTTCCAGGTGGCGTTGGGTGAGGCGGCGCAGGTTGGCCTCGGTCATGACCACCGAACCGTCGACGAGGATGCCGAAGTCGATCGCCCCGAGGGAGAGGAGGCTGGCGGCGATCGCCATTTCGTGCATGCCGAGGACGGCGAAGAGGACCGCCATGGGGATGGCGGCGGCGACGATCAGCCCGGCCCGCAGGTTGCCGAGAAGCAGGAAGAGGACGGCGATGACCAGCAGCGCCCCGGCGATGAGGTTGTGTTTGACCGTATCGATGACCTGTTCGATCAATTCGGTGCGATCGTAGACCGGCTCGAGGATGACGTCCGCCGGCAGCGCTGGGCGCACCGCCTCCAGACGCTCCTTGAGGGCGGTGGTCACCACTCGGCTGTTTTCCCCCATGAGCATGAAGCCGAGGCCCATCACCACCTCGCCCTGGCCCTGGGCGGAGACGGCGCCGCGCCGCAGTTCGTGGCCGATGCGCACCTCGGCGACATCGCCAATGCGTACCGGCGTCCCCTGGTAGGCGGCGATGACGATATTGCCGATTTCTCCCGGGGTCGAGACCCGGCCGAGGCCGTGGACGAGCAGGGTCTGACCGCCGAAGGTGACCTGACCGCCGCCGACGTTGGCGTTGTTTTCCCGCAGGGCGGTGAAGATGTCGTCAAAGGTCAGGCCGTACTTGATCAGGGACTCGGGGGCGACGATGACGTGGTACTGCCGCTCCAGCCCTCCCCAGGAGTTGACCTCGGCGACCCCGGCGGCCTTGCGCAGCTCGGGCTTGACCACCCAGTCGTGCAGTACCCGCAGCTCGTCGAGGGTGCGGTTGGGGTCATCGGAACGCAGCACGTAGTGGAAGACCTCGCCGAGGCCGGTGGAGATCGGTCCCAACTCCGGCCGGGCGATCCCCTCGGGGAGTTCGACGCTCGCCAGCCGCTCCATGATCAGCTGGCGCGAATCGTAGATCGGCATGGCGTCGGAAAAGGTCGCCACCACCTGGGAGAGGCCGAATTTGGAGATGGAGCGCACGCTCTCCAGCCCCGGCAGGCCGGAGACGGCCAGTTCCACCGGCAAGGTCAGCTGTTTTTCGATCTCCTCGGGGCCGAGGTTGGGGGCGATGGTGTTGATCTGCACCTGCACCGGGGTGGTGTCGGGAAAGGCGTCGATGGGTAGCCGGGAGAGCGCCCAGCCCCCCGTCGCCAGGGCCACGGCGAAGAGCAGCACCGTGAGCAGGCGGTTGTTCAGGGATAGGTCGATCAGACGTTCAAGCATCGAAAATATCTCCTAATGGTCCGCACAAGAAGCGCCAAGCCGCGACTTGAGCAGCTCCGACTTGAGGGCAAAGCCCTGGCCGCTCACTACCTTCTCATGGGCGGCAAGTCCCGAAGCGATGGCGACCCGGCCGTTTTCGGCCCGTCCGGCTTCGACCCGGCGCAGCTCAAAAAGATCCGGTTCCAAGGCGACAAAGAGGTAGCTCGCGCCGTCGATGACCTGCAGGGCGTCGGCCGGTACGGTCAGGGCGGTGTCGGCAGCACCGTCGGTGAAACGGGCGTCGCCGAAGAGGCCGCTTTTCAGCAGGCCGTCGGCGTTGTCGATTTCCGCCAGGGCCTTGAGCATGCGGGTTTTTTCGTCGAGGGCCGGATCGACCCAGAAGATCTGTGCGGGAAAGCTCCGCCCGGGCAGGCCGGAGAAGCTGACGGCGAGGGTCTTGCCGGGAGTCAGATCGAGCAGCAGCTGTTCCGGGGCGGAAAGTTCCAGCCACAGGCTGCGCAGATCGGCGACGGTGAAGAGGGGTGTGCCGGGGGCGACCGTTTCGCCGACGACGGCGCCGCGCTCCACCACCGTGCCGGCGAAGGGGGCGCGCACCGGCAGGGTCGCGCCGCCGCTGCCGAGGCCGTAATCGGCCAGCTGCCGGCGGGCCTGGGCGACGGCGCTGCGCGCCTGCTCCCGCTCCGCCTCGGCCTGTTGCAATTCCTGGCGGGAGCTGATCCCCCGGGCGAAGAGGTCCGCTTCCCGCTCGACGGTGCTGTCGGCCAGCGCCGCGCGGCTTTCGGCGGTCTGTAAGGCGGCGCGCAGTCCGGCGATTTCCGGGGCGGCGATTTCCGCCAGGGATTGCCCGGCCTTGACCTGTTGCCCCAGTTCGCCGGAGACGCTCTTCACCACCCCGGCCAGGGGCGCCGAGAGGCGGGCGAGACGGTCGCGGTTGAAGAGTACCCGGCCGTGCAGGGGGGCGCCGGCTTCGTTGATCGCCGTCGGTCGTTCGCTGCGGAGGCCGATGCGTTCGGCGGCATCGGCGGTCGCCAGGCGCACCTTCAGCCCCTGCCCCGGGCGCAGGCCCTCCAGCAGTTGCGGCTGACAAAGGGCGTCCTCGGCTTCAGGAATACCGTGTTCCGGGCAGTCGCCTTCCGGAACTTCGGAGCTTTTGGCATGGTCGTGTCCGGCATGGTCATCGGCCTCGGTATGTTCGTCGGCCTCTTCTTTTTCGCCATGCTCGGCGGCAAGGGCTTTGAAGCCCGCGGTCCTGGGTCCGTGGTCGTGGCCGGCACAGGCATCTTCCGTGCCCTGTTCCTCCTCGTGACGATCATGGCTTGCGGCCGTGGTTTCCGCTTTGGCGCCGCCGTCGGCGGGATAGAAGGCGAAACCCAAAAAGAGGAGGCCGAGGATCAGGAACGGCAGGATGAAGCGGCTGAATTTATGGGTAATCATGACGGATCGTTCTCCTTGGCGGTCGCGGCGGCGAGGGGACGGCCGAGCAGCCGTTCGATTTCGATGCGTGCCTGTCGGTCGTCGATCAGGGCGGCGAGACGGCGCTGGCGCAGGTCGATGAGGGTCCGTTGGGCGTCGAGGACGTCGAAGAGGGGGAATTTGCCTGCCCGATAGCCGTATTCGGCGGCGGCGAAGGCGGCTTCGGCGGTCGGCAAGAGCTGGTCGTCGAGAATCGCCGCGCGCTTTCGGGCGTTCTCGAGCTGTTGCCAGGCTCGGGCCAGTGCGGCCCGCGCGGCTTGCAAGCTGCTTTCCGCTTCGGCCTGGGCCTGATTGCGGCGGTGTCCGGCGGCGGCGATCTTCCCCTGGTTGCGGTCGAAGAGGGGCAGGGGCAGGGAGAAACCGGCGATCAGGGCGCCGTCGTTGTCCTCATTGAAATAGCGCCCGCCGAGACTGAGGTCGAGATCGGGTGTGCCCAGGGCTTGCTCCAGGGCCAGTTCCCGCCGCCGCTCCTCGATCAGCAGCTGTTTCTGCCGCTGCCCGGGACTCTCGGTCAACTCGGCTGCTAGATCCTCCAGGAGGGGTGGAGCGGGCAGGGGGGAAAGTTCGCCGGCAACGACGCAGGCGTCTGCATCCACTCCCAGCAGCCCGGCGAGTTCCAGCCGCGCGGCAGCCAGTTCCCCTTCTTCCCGGCTGATTTCCAGTTCCAGTTCGATGACCGCCAGGCGCGCTCGGTGGATTTCCGTGGCCGGCGCCTGTCCGGCCGCGACCCGGTCTTCCACGGCAGCCAGGGAGCGGCGGGCGAGATCGACCTGGCTTTGGGTCAAAAGCAGCCGTTTTTGCGCGGCCAGGACCGCGAGAAAACGGTCGGCGGTGCGCGCCGTCAGATCCGATCGGGCGATCTCTTGCTCGGCTCGACTTCGTTCCAGGGCGATTTCGGCGCTTTGTCGACGGCGTTCGCGCTTACCCCCCAGTTCGATCGGTTGGGTCAGCAGCAGGGTCGTTTCGATCCCGTCGGCGCCGGAAAATTCGCCGCTGCCGGCGAAGTTCTCCAGTTCCAGATCGAGGGTTGGATTGGGGCGCAGGGCCGCTTGCCCCAGCTCCGCTTCGCGGGCGAGGATCTCCTCTTGCGCGGCGCTCAGTTCGGGATGGCGGGCCTCGGCCAGGGCCAGGGCCAGGGCGCGGTCAAGGGTCAGAGGGGCGCCGGCGGTCGCGGCGGAAAAATCTTCGGCCAAGGCCGGACTGTACAGGGCGAAGGCGAGAATCGCCCCGAGGCAGGTGCGCAGGGTGCGTGACATGAATACAACTCCGGTGGCAGGAAATGACGACGACTCCGCGCAGGGCGGAGCCACGGCTTCCACAGGGTTCCGGAGTTTGGGCTAGGTCAGCAGGACGACGGTTTTGAGAGCCGCGAGGGCGGTGGTCTGAGGCGGAGGCTGGGTCAGCTCCGGGGGGTGAAGGGGTTGCGGCGCGCGCTCGGCCAGGTTCCGCAGGGTCGGCGGAAGGACCAGAGGCAGGGGCGTGCAGTCGGGGGGGAGGAGCTTGAGGTCGCGGACATTTTTGGCCTGCCCGGCGAGCAGGGAGACATCCCGGCAGTCTTTCTCCAGGGGGGCGGCATGCCAGCCCGGCTCGGGCAAAGAGGGCTGGTCCTCGGGGGCATCGCAGGAAACCTGACAGTTCCCGGCCGGATTCACTTCCACATGGCTGTGCCCCGCTTCGTCGACGCACCAGACGAAGGCGCGCGCCAGGCCATTGCCGCAGAGCAGGTAGCCCAGCAGAATGATGGCGGCGAGACAGCGATGGAAGGGAATGCGGATCAAATCCTGTTCCTCATGAAAAGACTAAACTTATTTATAGCGGAAAAGTCGCGCTACGGTCAAGGACTACCGCGCCGGGGAATCTACATTACAGTGCCCGGGGGTCAAAGCCGAGGCGCAGTGCCCCCCAGTGTTTGCCGCCCACGAAGATCGGCATAGAGAGGTCGCAGAGAATTTCGCCGGTGTCGCGCAGGTAGGTCTGCAACAGTACTTCCCGGGTGTTGCGGGCGGCGCGGCTACCGGTGGGATCGTTGAAGATCCGTTTGTCGCGGCTGCCGGTGAGATCCCGCGCCAGATCGCCGGTCAGCGGCTGGGAGAAGCGGCTGTTGTGGGTCGGAGCGTAACCGTTCCCGTCGACGCAGAGAGCGAAGGCGGCGCCTTCGATATCCCCCAGCAGCCGGTCGTAGAGGGGCTGAAATTCCTTTTCCACGACGGCATCGTAAGCGGTTTTATATTTGGCGGGGGTGATGTTGGGGAGCTGCTGGTACTGGCGATCGAAAATGTTGACTCCCGTGCTCTGATGCTGGGCGAGGCGCTGCTCGAAGTCATTGGAGAAGCTCCGGACCTTGTCGATGATGAATTCGAGCTTGCCGGATCCAACCCGGAATCCCGAAACCATTTCTTGCATCTGTTCGGTAATGGTTTTCAGGTGTTGGGAAGAGTCCTTCGCTTCGTTCATGAAATGGGCCACTTCATTGCTGGTGTCGTGGATATTGGCGACCTTGGCGTGAACTTCCTCGTTGCTGGCGGAGAGCTCCTCGATGGCGGCGGTGATCCCCTGCAAGCGATTGTCGTTCTCTTCGAAATGCCCGATCAAGTCGGCGAAGCTCTGGCGAGAATTGCTTACCGCCTGGCTGGTTTCCTGGGTGACGGCGACGATTTCCTGGGTTTCCCTGAGGCTGGCTTGAATATTGTCGAGGATGGCGCGGACCTTGGTTTCGATATCCTCGCTGGCGTTGTTGACCTGTTCGGCCAGGGTTTTGACCTCGTCGGCCACCACCGCGAACCCCTTGCCGGCTTGTCCGGCTCGGGCTGCCTCGATGGCGGCGTTCAGTGAGAGAAGCGAGGTTTGGAAAGAGATGCCGCGAATCAGAGACACGATCTGCTGAATGCTTTTCGACTCGGTATCGAGAGCCTGGATGTTGTTGGCGTAGTGGGCGATTTTTTGCCCCATGGTTTCGAGGTTGGTGTTGGCCGCGTAAAGATCTTGGTAGGATTTGCGGGCCATATCGACGCTGTTCGAGGTCGAGGCGCAGACCCCCTGAGTATTGTCGGAAATGTTGAGATGGGCCGCTTTCGATTCTTCACTGCTGATGAAGATTTCCTGGGCCAGGGTGTTCTGTTCCCGGGCATGTACGGCGGCGTCATCGATCTTTTTGGCCAGCCCCACCGAGCTGATGGCGATGCTCACCCCCATCTGGCGGATCGACAGGATCACCTTGCGCAGCTTGACCAGAAAGAGGTTGCAGTTGTCCACCAGTTCCCGATATTCGTCATGGGAGTCGATGCGCAGGTCCTCCGACAGGTCGCCGTCCTTGCCTCCCATGCGGCCGAAAAGGTCGCGCAGGCGGCGCACCGGCAGGACGACCAGGTGGCGCAGAAAGCAGAAGGTAAAGATGAAAGCGGCCAGGGTCAGGGTAAAAATCCAGACGCTGTGCCGCAGGGTTTGCCCTAAAAGCTCGTTGATATGGCCAAGGGTTTCTGGGGGAAGTTCCAGGGTCTTCAGGGTCTGGCGCAGATGGACAAGGTCGAGCCAAAGCAGTAGCAGGGCCAGCGCCGGGAGCAGCAGCAGGAAGAGCAGATTGCCCACCAACTTGCGCGTAAGGGTCTGGAAAAAGGAGCGTTCCAGGGTCGTATAGAGTTCTTTGAATAGTGGCATGTTGTCCTCACGGCGTGAAGGATTAAAATTCAAGGTCTGCTTGATCTTAGCCTAAGACCTCAAAAAAAATCAAATACCGTTTTATTTATTCTTTTGCAGGGACGGGTGCTCCACCAGAAATTCCCAGTATTTCATCGGCATGAAGCGTTTCTGCAGGCGGGGGTTGGCTCGTTCGGGGATGGCGATGTGGTCGAAGAAGGCGCGCCAGAGCTCTTGCCACTCGTCTTCCTCGGCGCTGAAGGTCGGCGCCGTCTCCAGGGTCAGGGCGCCGATGGCCCAATGGCGGCCGTCGTAGAGGGCGCCGAGGTCGCGGCGGACATCGTGGATCAGCCAGCGGCGGTCGCCGAGGCGGATGGCGAAATGGGCGGCGAGCTTAGCGAGGATGTCGGCGTCGGGGCGGAAGGGGGCGTAGAGCAGGCCGTCTTCGGTCTCGCGGAAGCGCAGCAGTCCCTTGAAACGGTGGGCCTCGTGGCGGGTGCGGTGGGCGGCGCGATGGACGGCGGCGACATTCGGATCGGTGAGATGGCGGTCGAGTTCCCGGCGTACCCGCCAGCCGAGCTTGAGGTAGCGGTAGAGGTCCATTTCGATGCCGCCCTGGCCGGAAAGGAAGGCGTCGCGCAGGTTGGCGGCGGTTTCCGCACCGAGATGCAGGCGAATGGCGGCAGTCAGGCGGGCGGCGAGTTCCGGCTCGGTATTCGATTCGAAGAACGCGGCGAAGAGATCCGCCTGCTCGGGCTCGCGGCAGAGGATGGCGTCGGGGGTTTCGCGGCGGGCGAAGATGCGCTGGAGGACCGTCAGCAATCCGGCGTAACTGCCGTCATAACGAAAGATCATCAGAGTTCGCCGCTGATCGCCGAGAAGAGGTCGAGCTGCACCGCCTGGGGCTGGGCCGGCTCCGGCGGAGCGAGCAGGCGCTGTTTCAGATCGAGGGACTGGACATCCGTTTCCCCCAGATATCGGCCCTTGGCGGTGACGAAATAGCGGGCGCGTTTGAGGACGACGCCGAGCTTTTTCAGGCCGTCGAAATCGAGGGGGCCGACCCGCCGCGCCCGGACGATGCGCTGAGCCGAGCGCACGCCGATCCCCGGCACCCGCAGCAACGTCGAGTAATCGGCCCGGTTCACCTCCACCGGAAAGAACTCCCGGTGGCGCAGGGCCCAGCAGGCCTTGGGGTCGAGTTGCAGGTCGAAGTGGGATTGTTCCTCGTCAAGGAGTTCGGCGGCGGTGAAGCCGTAGAAACGCAGCAGCCAGTCGGCCTGATAAAGGCGATGCTCGCGCAAGAGCGGCGGCTCGACCAAGGCCGGCAGGCGGTTGTCGCTGCTCACCGGGACAAAGGCCGAATAGTAGACACGCTTGAGTTCCATCCGTTGATAGAGGGATTCGGCCAGGCGCAGCACCTGGAAATCGCTCTCGGGGCTGGCGCCGACGATGAGCTGGGTACTCTGCCCGGCGGGGGCGAAGAGCGGCGCCTTGCGGCTCTTTTTGCGCTCGGCGCGGGACTCGCCGATCAGTTCGCGCATTTGTCCCATCGGGGCGAGGATGGCGTCGCGCCCCTTCTCCGGCGCCAGCTGCTTCAGGCTCGCTTCGCTGGGGAGTTCGATGTTGACGCTGAGGCGGTCGGCGTAGCGCCCGGCCGCTTCGACCAGCCGGGGATCGGCGCCGGGAACGACCTTGAGGTGGATGTAGCCGCCGAAGCGGTGCTCCTCCCGCAACAGCCGCACCGTTTCCAGCATCCGCGCCATGGTCTCGTCGGGACTGCGCCAGACGCCGCTGCTGAGAAAGAGACCCTCGATGTAGTTGCGCTTGTAGAAGTTGATGGTCAGATCGGCGACCTCGGCGGCACTGAGGGTGGCGCGGGCCAGGTCGTTGCTGCGGCGGTTGACGCAGTAGACGCAGTCGTAGATGCAGGCGTTGGAGAGGAGGATTTTCAGCAGGGAAATACAGCGGCCGTCCGCCGACCAGCTGTGACAACAGCCCGCCGGCAGGGCATGGCCGAGAGCGCCGGAATGCCGACGGTCGCTGCCGCTCGACGAACAGGAGGCGTCGTAGCGGGCGCTCTCGGCGAGGATGGTGATTTTCTGTTGCAGGGTCAGGTCGGGCATCGGGGGTTACCTCGGGCAGGGGGCTTTACCCCATGTTAGCCCAGGGGTGTGACGGAATACGTCGAATCGTTTGATGATTTTAAAAGAAGTACCGGCGGGAATTGTCTGTGATCTCAACTTTTGGCACCCCATCCCAGGTGCGCCCGTCGAGCAGACGACCATTGCTCTTTTTTGCCCGTTTTTCCCCGTCCGGTCCCCATCCCCCCCACTGCTTGAAGAAGAAGGCCACCTTTTGGGATGCGCATTGGTGACGGATGTTCGACGCCCACTCAGGTTGCATTGGGCGAGCCGATGGTCCTGATTCCCCGCCAACGATGACCCAGTGGATGCCGGACAGGTCGACTTCCCCCAGATCTTCAAGCAGCGGCTCCATCGACAAAAAACGAATGCGAGCCTTGACCGTGCGTAGCAGATCGATACGGGGGAGTCCGTGGGCGCGGTTTTCTACCGTCACTCCAAGCCAGGCGTTGTCTGGTGGGCGGCGGGTGCGCATAAAGTCGGCCATGCGCTCGGCGCGTTTGGTAAGAATTTGAAAGGTGTGCTGCGGGGCTTGCTCGATCACCCGAAATATCTTGTCGATATAGGTGTCGGGGATTTCTTCGTGAAAGAGGTCGCTCATCGAATTGACGAAGTAAACAGTCGACCGCTTGCGTTTCAGCGGTTCGTCAAGGCGTTCGGGGAGGAGGGTGAGGGCAAAGCCGTTTTCATACCCCGTTACGCCCATTGCTTGGAGCCGCCGTGCCATTACTTCGGCGTAGCAGTGAGCGCAACCGGGGGAAAGCTTCGTGCATCCCGTGGCAGGATTCCAGGTCTGTTCGGTCCATTCGATTTTTGTCTTCGTGCTCATTGCTCTATTCTTCTCAGGCGTTCGCCCGTGTTGCGGTTCTCATCAAAATGGACAAATCTGGAGCGTCGTTTCCGGTCCATATCCAGATTTTCGACCTTACCTTCGGAAAGGAGTTCGCCAAAAGCTTCCTGTAGATCACTTTCGAACCAGCCAGTCTCCTCAAGGATGTCGGCAAGTTCTACTATACCAAAGCGTTGCGGCTCTGCGCCAAGCTTTTTAATCCAGTAGGATTTGACAATTTCCAAGTCAACCCTGCCGTCTTTTTCAGGCACCAACTCTTCCACTGCAAAAAGGCTCTGTTGTTTCGTTTTTTCCTCCGCCCGTTCCTGTTTGGTGCGGGCTCTGACCCGTCGTTGAACAAAATCAAGTTTTTCTGAGGCCGCCATGAACACTTCAATTCCCTTTGGGCTACGTGTCAGGTAGACCAGTTCATATTTGGTGCGGTCTCGCGTCCGATCAAGGATCGGGATCATGGCAGATCGTGGGTTACTACCATTGGCCGGCATGTGCTTCTTGAGGTATGTGCGATAAAGGGTCAGCAGGTGATTTTCGCGTTCGTCAGGGGACATCCCTTTGGTATTCGGCACCTCTCCGAAGATGGCAGCCATAACCTCTTCAAATTCTTTCTGCGTGTGAGTGCGCAGAATGAAGTCATACATGAAGTTGATAAGGAATTCTGACTTCGGCCTTTGAAGCAGAGGCTTAAGCGTCGGTATCTCAACAACATTTTTCCAACCCTTGGGGTCGATAAAGAAAAATGCAAAATCGTCGGAGCCGCACCACTCAAGTACCTTTGTGCGCAGTTCGAAAAAATCACCGAAGAAAGACTCTGCCGCGATACCTGATGGGGAGTTCTCTAGTAAATAGCTTTTCAACTTGGCATGGGCTCGTTTACGTTTTTCGATGTACAAAGCGCGGAATTGGATATTTTTCCCCAGGCGGAGCAGTGCTTCGCGGCATTCCGACATGATTTTCATCGAAATGCCGATGGACGTGTCCATCAAGTCATCGCGGGTTTCTTCCCAGGGGCCTGCAAAGCAATCGACATAACAGATGGTTTTCTGAAATTGCCCAACTATCATGAAAAGTCGCATGAGGTAGGCTTCCAGAAGTTTGTGTTTTATATACGCTTGCTCTCGACCTTTGTAATCCTTTAGATCCTCCATTTTGCCTCCATTACAGTTCAAGTGTAGAAGTTTACTGAGACAAAATATGTCTCAGGCGGATTCGATCGTCTTCCTTTGAAAAATAAATTTTTGTCAATCTATTCGGAGCTGCGCGATTCGTCAAGAATTTGATTGTCAGAGATAAAAGTGACGGAGAGGAAGAAGATGGCGGTCTTAAGGGTTTGTAAATAGCTGTAATATTGACAATATTCCTACCCCCGTCGCCACGCATGAAACCGCTCCACCCACCGCAACACCCGTTGCGGCGCATGCTTGCGCTTCCACACCCCCGCTACCGCTTTGTTCCCCTCGGCAAAGGTCGGATAGATGTGAATCGTCCCGAGAATCTTGTTGAGTCCCAGGTTGTGCTTCATGGCGCTCACGAACTCGGTGATGGTCTCCCCGGCGTGGCGGCCGACGACGGTGGCGCCGAGAATCCTGTCCGAGCCCGGCTTGGTCAGCACCTTGATGAAGCCCTCGGCGGCGCCGTCGGCGAGGGCCCGGTCGAGCTCGGCCAGCTCATAACGGGTCACGTCGCAGGGGATTCCCCGTTCCCGCGCTTCCTGCTCGTTGAGGCCGACCCGCGCCACTTCGGGATCGACGAAGGTCGCCCAGGGGATGACCCGGTAATCGACCTTGAAGGTCTTGAAGGGGGCGAAGAGGGCGTTGACCGCCGCGTACCAGGCCTGATGGGCGGCGCTGTGGGTGAATTGATAGGGGCCGGTGACGTCTCCGGCGCAGAAGATGCTGGGGATGTTGGTGCGCAGCCAGGGATCGGCTTTGAGCGTGCCCCGCTCGGTCAGTTCGACCCCCAACTCTTCGAGGCCGAAACCTTCGACCCGGGGGGCACGGCCGACGGCGACAAGAATGGCGTCGAATTCGATTTCCACCCTTTTCCCGTCGTGTTCGCAAATCAGCATCCGGCGTTCGCCGTCGGTGCGGACTTCTTTCGCCCGGTGGCCAGTCAGCACGCGAATGCCCTCGGCGGCGAAGCGCGCGGCGAGCAACGCCGAGACTTCTTCATCCTCGCGGATCAGCAGGCGCGGCGCCAATTCCACCAGGGTCACGGCGCTGCCGAAACGGGCGAAGGCCTGGGCCAGTTCGCAGCCGATGGGTCCGCCCCCCAGTACCAGCAGCCGGCGCGGCAGCTGCCGCAAGCGCCAGAGATTGTCGGAGGTCAGGTAGTCGATGCGGTCGAGACCCGGAATCGGCGGCACGAAAGGGCGGGCGCCGGTGGCGACGACGATGGCGCGGCTGGTCAGGGTCCGGCCGTTCACTTCGATGCGGTGGGGGGAGGTGATGCGCGCTTCCCCGGCGATCACTTCGACGCCGAGACCCCGGTAGCGTTCAACCGAGTCGTGGGGCGCGACCTGTTCCACCACCCGCTGGACCCGCGCCATGACCGCGGCGAAATCGAACGGGATTGCCGTATCTTGTAAGCCGAAATCACCGGCCCGGCGGGCGTCAGCCAATAACCGCGCCGTGCGCAGCAAGGCCTTGCTCGGCACGCAGCCGCTGTTCAGGCAATCCCCGCCCATCTTCTCTTTTTCGATGAGCGCCACCTTGGCTTTGACCGCGGCGGCGAGATAGGCGGTGACCAGTCCCGCCGAACCGCCGCCGAGAATAACAAGGTTGTAGTCGAAGTGCTTCGGCTTCAGCCGGTGTATGAGTCGAGCGAAGATATCAGCCATAGATTTGATCGAAGAGCGCTTCCTGTTCCGGGCCGCCGATCAAAAGCAGGGTCGTGCCGCTGACGAGGCGGGTTTCGGGCGGGGGAGAGACCAGGGTTTCGCTGCCGTCGGGAGGGTCGAGGGCGACGATGGAACAGCCGGTGAGGGGGCGCAGCCGCGACTGTTCGATGGTCTTGCCCGCCAGCGCGGCTGGCAGGGGGCGGCGAAAGACCGCCACGCCCTCGGCGAGAAAGGCCGAAGCCTTGTGTTCCAGTAGATTCATGAGGATGTTGGCGCCGACCGAGGCATTGGAGACGACGAAGTCGGCACCGGCGGTATAGAGCTGCTCGACATTCTCCTCATTGTTGGCCCGGGCGACGATGCGGATGTGCGGATGCAGATGACGGCTGGTCAGGGTCAGGAAGATGTTGGTGCTGTCGTCGTTGGTCGTGACGATCACCCCGCTGGCCCGGTCGATGCCGGCCTTTTTCAGGGTGTGGCGGCCGGTGGCGTCGCCGAGGACGACGACGTGTTCCTGGCAGGTCGGGCTTTCGTGGTGGTCGACGAGAATATAGGGGATGGGGCGACGGTCGAGAAAGGTGGCGGCGGCGCAGCCGATGCGGCCGTGGCCGAGGATGAAGATCAGTTCGTCTTCGGCGGCCTCGCCGGTGAATTTTTCCAGAGCGCTGAGTTGGGCGCGGGTGCCGGCGAACATGACCAGGGCGTGTTCCCCCAGCAGCGAGTCACCGCTGGGGATGGTGAAGGTTCCCCGCTCCCACAGGCCGATGACCGAAAGCCCGGTTTTCTGACGGATTTGCGCCTCTTTCAGGGTCTGCCCGGCAAAGGGGGTGCCGTGCACCGGGATCTCGGCGATCTGCAGGGAGCCGAAGGAGTCGAGGACATGGGCCAGGGCGCCCCGCGTCGTGCTGCGGGTGGCCAGGTAGCGGCCGAGGATGCGGGTCAGGGGGATGACCTGGTGGGCTCCCGCCAGGCGCAGCAGATCGGCATGCTCCGGATCGTCGACCAGGGCGACGATGGGGGTTTGGCAGAGGGAGCGGATGGTGAGGCAGATGTTGGTGTTTTCCGGGTCGCTGAGGTTGGCGATCACATAGCGGGCGGCCGCCACCCGCAGGCCGGTGAGCACCCGGGCGTCGGTGGCCGAGCCGTAGACCACTTTGAAGCCCTCCTGTTCTTCCAGGTGCAGCGCCTGTTCGTAGTTGGCGGTGACGACGACGAAGAGCAGGTCGCGGGCTTTGAGCTTCTGGATGAAGGCGCGGGTGATGGGATCGATGCCGAAAATCAAAATATGCCCCCGGGTCTGGGGGGGGAGTTCGTAGGTCGGGTGGTAGCGCAGGCGCTGTTCGATCCAGGGGGCGAGAAAGAGGCTGATCAGACCGAACGGGAGGATGATGAGCAGGAAGATCATCCCCGAGATGGTCACGATCGCCGCGAAGATGTAGCCGGGATCGCTCTGAAAGGTGATGTCGCCGAAGCCGAGGGTGGTCATGACGGTGATGACCCAGTAGATGCCGGCGATGAAGGAATATTCCCGACCCTCCAGGTTCCACATGAGAAAACGGAAGAGGGTGGCGTAGGCCAGGATCAGGGTGAGCAGGAAAATGCCGTAGAGAACCAGTACCTTGAGATTCTGGCGGGCGCGGCCGCGGAGGAAGTAGGCGAGCTCGGAGGCAAGGGTCTTCATGGGGCTCCCGGGGAGAAACGCTGGACGAGACAGGGCGATGACGGGATTTTAAACCAGGCGGGGAGGGGAATCCATGATTTCCTGTCTGGCGACGACAAGAACAAGGCGCGACCATGCTGATCGCGCCTCGCTCCTCACTCGTTACTCCTCACGCCCTGCGAACTTACCCGCCGTGCAGGCGAGCGGCGATTCCGGCGACATGACGCCCCTGGAAGCGGGCGATTTCCAGTTCGTTTTCGCTCGGCCGGCGGCTGCCGTCGGCGGCGGCCAGGGTGGTGGCGCCGTAGGGGGTGCCGCCGCTGACTTCCGCCATCGTCGTCAGGCGGGCCTCGCTGTAGGGGACGCCGACGATGACCATGCCGTGGTGCAGCAAAGTGGTGTGGAAACTGGTGATGGTCGTTTCCTGGCCGCCGTGCTGGGTGGCGGTGGAGGCGAAGACGCTGCCGACCTTGCCGATCAGCGCGCCCTTGGCCCAGAGGCCGCCGGTCTGGTCGAGAAAGTTGCGCATTTGCGCGCACATGTTGCCGAAACGGGTCGGGGTGCCGAAAAGGATGGCGTCGGCCTCGGCCAGCTGCTCCGGGCGGGCGACAGGGATATGGGCGAAGGCGGCGCGGGCCGCTTTCGCGCCGGTGCGTTCCAGGGCGTCCTCGGGCACCAGTTCGGGAACCTGGAAGAGGCCGACCTCGACGCCGGGAACTTCGCGGGCGCCTTCGGCGACCGCTTCGGCCAGCTGATGGACATGGCCGTACATGCTGTAAAAGACGATCTGGATCTTGACACTCATGGCAACTCCTTCTGGTTGGAAGAAAATAGGACTAAGTCGGTATTTTATCATGGTCGGGGATTTTGGCAATTATCGGCGTTCGACATCCGGTACTCGCCGGAACAGCTGGATCCGCTATAATGAAAAGAACGAAAAACAAGATTTCTGCGATGGAGTTCGGATTGCGCGGAATGGGGATCGCCCTCTTGGGGGTATGGATAGTCCTTGCCTGGGGGCAGGGTGTGTTGGCGGCCGAGGCTCGGGTGCGCATCCACTATTTTTGGGCGCCCAACTGTCCGCACTGCGCCGAGGCCCGGCCGGTGCTGGTCGCGCTGGCCGGTCGTGATCCCCGGATCGAACTGGTCGAGCACGACGTCTGGGGGGATCGGGCCGCCTTCAACGAGTTGCTGGCCCAGGCCGAGGCGCGGGGACAGATGGTCAGTACTCCGGCGATCCTTCTCGGCGAGCGTCTCTGGTTCGGTTTCTCGCCGGTTCTGGGCCGGGAGATCGAGATCGCGCTGGAACGTTGCCTGACGGTCGGCTGCGCCGACCCTCTCGCTCCGGTGACGGAATCAGGGTCGGGCCCGGAAAAAGTTGCGGACCTCCCCGCCGACGAGTCGGTCGACGTTCCCGTCCTCGGCCGGGTCGGGGTCGACAGCCTGTCGCTGCCGGTTCTAACGGCGGTCATCGGCCTGCTCGACGGCTTCAATCCCTGCGCCTTCTTCGTCCTCCTCTTTCTCCTCAGTCTGCTCGGCCATGCCCGTTCGCGCAAGCTGATGCTGCTGGTCGGCGGCACCTTCGTCTTCTGCTCGGGCTTGCTCTATTTTCTCTTCATGGCCGCCTGGCTCAATCTCTTCCTGGTCGCCGGCGCCCTGCGCGGCATCACCCTGGCGGCGGGGCTGCTGGCGGTAGCGATCGCGGCGATCAACATCAAGGATTTTTACTTCTTCAAGGCCGGGGTTTCCCTCTCCATCCCCGAACGGGCCAAGCCTGGGCTCTTCGCCCGCATGCGTGCCCTGGTGAAGACCTCGAAACTTCCTTCGGTGCTGGTCGGAACCCTGGTGCTGGCGCTCACCGCCAACGCCTACGAGCTGCTCTGTACCGCCGGTTTCCCCATGATCTACACGCGGATTCTTACGCTCCATCAGTTGCAACCCTGGCAGCATTATCTCTTTCTCGGATTCTACTGTCTGATCTACGTCCTGCCGCTATTGACCATTGTGCTCATTTTCACCTGGACCCTCGGCTCGAAAAAGCTCGGCGAGCGCCAGGGGCGCATCCTCAAACTCCTTTCCGGGGTGATGATGCTCCTCCTCGGCGGCCTCTTGCTGTCGGCGCCGGAACTCCTCACCAATCCCCTGGCGGCCGTCGTGCTCCTTGTCTTGGCGCCGGTGGCCGTCGCGCTGCTGGTGTGGCTGGATGGGCGTTTCCGCCCGCGGCACCGCTGTGATCGGTAGCGGCCGATTATTCGGGTTAAAAAAGCGGCGGATTCTGCTATTTTCCCGAAAGAAATCCCGTCAGCGCTAATCATCTTCTAACAATCGTGTGACAAGCTTCCGACAACGACGGCTTAACGGGAGAGGTGAACGATGAGCAAGGCACGAATCCTCGTCATCGAGGATGAAGAAGATATCCTGGCGCTGATCCAGTACAACCTGATCAAGGCCGGTTACCGGGTCGAGTGCGTGACCAGCGGCGAGGAGGGGGTGGCCAAGGCGACGGCGCTCCATCCCGACCTGGTGATTCTCGATCTGATGCTTCCCGGCATCAATGGTTTCGAGGTTTGCCGCCGTCTGCGCGCCGAGCCCGGGACCGCCGAACTGCCGATCATCATGCTCACCGCCAAAGGGGAGGACGCGGATATCGTCTCCGGTTTGGAGATCGGCGCCGACGACTACCTGACCAAGCCCTTCAGCCCGCAGGTGCTCAAGGCCCGGATCCAGGCGGTGCTGCGCCGGCGCGGGCAGTCCGGGCCGGAATTTTCCGGGCAGCCGGTGGCGGTGCACGATCTGGTCGTCGATCCCGGGCGGGGCAAGGTGCTGGTCGCCGGGCGCGAGGTGGAGCTGACCCTGACCGAGTTTCGGCTGCTATATCTGCTGGCGGGCCGTCCGGGCTGGGTCTTTACCCGCACCCAGATTGTCGACGCCATTCGCGGTGAAGGCTACGCCGTCACCGACCGGGCGGTCGATGTGCAGGTCGTCGGCCTGCGCAAGAAACTCGGCGATGCCGGCAGTTACATCGAGACGGTGCGGGGCGTCGGCTACCGCTTCAAGGAGTGATCATGCGCGGTCGTCCCCTCATCTGGTTCCTCTATCCCTCCTATCTGATCCTCATTCTTGTCGTCCTGCTGGCGGTCGCCTGGTACACCTCCCGCGCTCTCCGCGACTTTCATGTCGAACAGACCCTCGCCGAACTTCAGGCCCGGGGACGGCTCATTTCCGAACGTCTCGACGAACCCTGGAGCCCGGAAGCGGGGGCGCGCCTGGATGCCTTGAGCAAGGAGCTGGGTCGGCTCTCCGCCACCCGCATCACCGTGATCCTGCCGGACGGGCGGGTTCTGGGGGATTCCCAGAAGGACCCGGCGCGCATGGACAATCATGGAACGCGCGCGGAAGTAGCGGCCGCCCTGGGCGGGCGGGAAGGGCATGTCATCCGTTACAGCGCCACCCTGGGGCAGGAGATGATGTACGCGGCGCTGCCGCAGATCCGTGGGGATAGGCTGGTCGGCGCGCTGCGGGTGGCGATTCCCGTGACCGCCATGTCCCACGCCCTGCAAGGTCTCTACTGGCGGTTGGCGGGGGTCGGTCTAGGCATCGCGGCGATATCCGCTCTGCTCAGCCTCATTGTTTCCCGGCGCATCGCCCGCCCGCTGGAGGAGATGACGCTGGGGGCGGAACGCTTCGCCCGGGGGGATCTTGGCCAACGCCTGCCGGTGACAGGCTCGCTGGAAATCGCCGCCCTCGGCTCCGCCCTCAATCGCATGGCCGCTGAACTCGACGAGCGCATCCAGGCCCGGGCGCGGCAGAACAACGAGATGGAGGCGGTGCTGTCGAGCATGAGCGAAGGGGTGATCGCCGTCGATCCCGAGGAGCGCATCCTGCGGATCAATCAGGCGGCGGCGCGTCTGCTCGCCGTCACCCCCGCCCAAGCAACCGGCCGCAGGGTGCTCGAAGTGGCGCGCAAGGCCGAGTTGCAGCGGTTCGTGGCGCGGGTTCTGGCCAGTCACGAGATGGAAGAGGAGGATCTCTGCCTGCCCGGTCCCGACGGCGAGCGCAGCCTGCAGATGCGGGGGGCGCCCTTGCGCGATCTGGGCGGGCGGGAAATCGGCGCGCTCATGGTCTTCAACGACGTCACCCGGTTGCGCCGCCTGGAATCGGTGCGTCGCGATTTTGTCGCCAATGTCTCGCACGAGCTGAAAACGCCCATCACCGCGATCAAGGGCTCGGTAGAAACCCTTCTCGGTGGTGGCGCCCTCGGCGAACCGGCCGCCGCCGAGCGCTTTCTTGCCATCGTCGCCCGCCAGGCGAGCCGACTGGAGGCCATCGTCGACGATCTGCTGGCTCTGTCGCGCATCGAGCAGGATGCCGGCGCCGCCACCATTCCCCTGGTTCCGGCGCCGGTCTGGCCAGTGTTACACGCGGCTCAGCAGGTCTGCCAGCCGGCTGCCGACGAGAAGCAGCTGGAAATCCGTCTCTTCTGTTCCTCCGAACTGCGCGGCCGGATCAACGCTCCGCTGCTGGAACAGGCGCTGGTCAACCTGCTGACCAATGCCGTCAAGTACAGCTCCAACGGCGGCAAGGTGGTGGTCGATGCCGCCCAGTTGGGGGATCAGCTGATGATCAAGGTACAGGACTGGGGGGTCGGCATCGCCGCCGAGCATCTGCCGCGAGTCTTCGAGCGCTTCTACCGGGTCGATCCGGCGCGCAGCCGCAAGCTCGGCGGCACCGGACTCGGTCTGGCGATCGTCAAACACATCGCCCAAGCCCACGGTGGCCAGGTGGTGGTGCACAGCACCCCCGGCGAGGGGAGCGTCTTTACCCTGATTCTACCCGCCGCGTCCGCCTGAGCCCCGTCGCCGCGAAGCAATCGTAAAAGTTCCTCGTGAGGCGCAAGGATGAATTGACTTGCGCCTCGTCCCTATGCTATTAATCCTCCTTAACTCTCAGTTGTTCAAGCTCTCCGACCCGGCGCGGCCAGGCGGGATTCAGCGTAAAGGATGGATGTCTTATGAGAAGCATCGCTGCCAAAGCCGTCGTTCCAGTCGCCGTGGCGGTCACCGGTTTTGTCGTGGTCTGCTGCATCCTGCTCTATTCCTTCATCAAGGGGGATATGCTCAACAGCGCCATCCAGCGGGAAGTCAACCTGGCGGGGATCATCGTCAAGTCGACCCGCTACGCCATGCTCCACGACGATCGCGAGAGCCTGCGCAACATCATCTCCAATATCGGCGAGCAGGGCGAGGTCGAACACTCCCGTATCTTCAACCATTCAGGCTTGATCGTCTATTCGTCGGACCCCGAGGAAGTCAACCAGCTGGTCGATAAAAAGAATGCCGGCTGCGTCGGTTGCCACGAAAAAGAGGTGCCCGCCACCAACCTCGGCCCCATGGAGCAGGCTCGCCGCTTTGCCAACGAGAAGGGTCATCATGTGGTGGCGATCACCGCTCCCATCTACAATGAGCCCAGCTGTTCCACTGCCGAATGCCATTTCCATCCCGCCAATCTGAAAGTTCTCGGAACCCTCGATATCGGTCTTTCGGCCGAACCCCTGCGCGCCACCCTGGCGACCCTCGCCTGGCGCATGGTCGTCTTCTGCCTGATGGTACTGGTTCTGACCGTCGGCGGCGTCTGCGCCCTGTTGCGCCGTAACATTCTGCTGCCGATCACCAACCTCGTCGCCTACGCTAACGCCGCCACCCGCGGCAATACCGATGCCCCTCCCCCGGGCGGCATCGACGAAATCGAAATGCTCGGCAAATCCCTGCAAAGCCTGGCGCTGCGCCTGGAGAAAAAAGATCGCGAGTTGGAAACCCTGCGTGGACGCAGCGGTGAACCGACGCCGCCCCGCCCCACTCCGCCCGATACTTTTGCCGACTAGGTGGCGTTATGACCGAGCGTTCCGATCCTTCCGGCGAACAGCCAACCCCCTCCCGTTTAGATCGGGGCCCGTTACGGGAAGAGGTGCGCCGCGAAATCCGTCGACTCCATCAACTGTCCAATCGGGGCCTCTGGGGGCTGGCAATTTTCATCCTCATCAGCCTTGGCGCCCAGCGCAATTTCAACTTCCTTCCCACCTTTTCTGAAGGGGCGCGCGCGGTTCTCGGCGCGGCGCCGCCGGTCAAACTGATCAGCATCGCCCTGGTGGTCTACAGCTTCTCCGCTCTGGTTCTCATCCTCTCGCGGATGATGGGGGGGACCGAGACTTACCGCGGCTGGTCCCACCTCGGTTACCTGAGCGGCTTCTATTTCTTCTACTATTACGGCGAAACCCTGCCCGACAATTTCTGGGCGGTCTTCGCCGCCGGTGCGACCATCCTCTCCCTGGAGTATTACGCCATCTGGAACTCTTGCAGCGAGGCGATCCGCACCGAAAAAGAACTTCTCAAAAAGCTGGAAGACTGAGGTTTTTCCGGCATTCTTCCCCGTTTTTCCCTTCCCCTTCGCGTATACCCAAAACCCTATCCTCTGTATAAGCTCCCTATACATTCCCGAAAAAATCCATAAATCCCTTTAATTCCAGTGGTTTGAATAATATTACCGGACCGGTCCGGTAATCCCCTCCCCCCTATGCGTATGAATTTCCTATACGCTTCTAATCTCATTTCTGCTCAGACTTTCTTCGGCCAGAGAATATGTTCAGTAAAATCAACCTCTTATTTATTTTTTTAGAAAAAATTTAAAATTGGCACGGGCACTGCTATAGATAGAGACAAAGCCAAAGGCCAGTCTTCCCGCTGTCGCCGTCCGGAACAATCTTCTCTGTGAAGGCGCCGGGAAATGAACCCCTTAAGATCATCCACAATGAATGACATGGAAAGGCGGATATTATGCGAACACTTTTGATTGCCGACCAAGACAATGCTTCGCGCGAAGAAATGCGCAAGCTCATGGCCGAGGAAGGATACCAGATCCGGATGGCCAATTCGGTGGTGGAGGTTCTTCGGGACGCCCTGAAAAATCAGGCCCAGGTGCTCCTGCTCGGGATGGAATTTGAGAACATGCTGGCGGTGGAACTGATTCCGCTGGTGAAGAAATGCAGCAAGGATCTGATGATCATCCTGGTTTCGGATGAGGACTCTCTCCCTCTGCTGCGCAAGGTCCGCGGCGAAGGCATCTTCTATCATGCCTTGCGTCCGGTGACCGCCGAAGACAAGGAAGAGTTGCGCTTGGCGGTACGTTGTGCCTTCGAGAAATATCCGCAGGTGCCTTCGACCCAGTCGCAGCGCCTCCAGCGTCTCGAAGCCATGGCCTGAAGGGACGAAGGGCGGATGCGAAAGTCGAACGCACTAATAGCGATCGCCGCGGCCATGATCCCGGCCGCCGCCTGGGCGACGGGGGCGGAACCGGCCGAGTCCGGATGGATCGTCTGGGGGTTCTTCGCGGTCTGCGCCCTGATTGCCGTCCGTCAGGTCTGGCCGGCTCTGCGGCAGGTCAGTCAGGCGGCACGGGAGCTTTCCTCCCGTTCCCGGGAGGGGGAGGAAGAAAAAGAAGATCGCATGAAGTTTTGAGTTCCATCAGAACTTTGAAGATAGCGGGGAGGCGCGACCAGGGTCGCGTCTCCCCGTTCCGTTTCAGGGGCGGAAAAGGCTTGGCATGGAGCGGGAAACGGGTTAAAAGGGGCGCCGTCAACCCTGTTTCGAGGCGAGAAATGCTGTTGAATGCCGCCATGCTTACCCAGTATCTGCACCGCCGCGCCCTGCCCGGGCCCTGGACCATCGAAGGCTGTCCTGAGGAAGATTTCGCGGCGGCGGTGGTTATTCCCGCCCTGGCCGAGGGGGAGAGCCTCTGGACTACCTTGGCGGCTCTGGCGGAGAATCCCCGTGAAGACCTCGCACGCACCTTGATTCTGGTGGTGGTCAATCACTCGGAAGAGGCGGAAGCGTCGATTCGTGCCGCCAATCTCGCCGATCTTCGCCGACTGCGGGAGTGGCCGGCTTCCCCCTTGCGTCTGGCCTGGGTCGACGCCGCCGGCCCCGGGCGGGAGTTTCCGGCCAAAAGGGCCGGTGTCGGTCTGGCCCGCAAGCTCGGCTTCGACCTCGCCCTGACCCGGTTGGTAACGGGCTCAGGGCGTCCCTTTCTGGTCAGTCTCGATGCCGACACCCTGGTGCGTCCCGACTATCTTCCGGCGCTATTTCGTCATTTCGCCGTTTCCGAGGCGGGCGGTGCGGTGCTGCCTTTCGCCCATCAGCCGGGGCGGGACGCCGCCGAAGAGCGGGCCATTGAGCGCTACGAACTCTATCTGCGCCACTATGTCCTGGGCCTGGAGCTGGCCGGCTCCCCCTATGCCTTTAACGCCGTCGGCAGCGCTCTGGCCTGCCGGGCCGACGCCTATATCAAGGCGGGGGGGATGAACCGCCGCAGCGCCGGGGAGGATTTCTATTTTCTTCAGCAACTGGCCAAGACTTCGGGTGTCGCTCCGGTTGCGGGAACCCTGGTCCGGCCTTCGCCGCGTCCTTCCGGGCGTACCCCCTTCGGCACCGGTCGCAGCGTCGCCCGGTTTTTGGCCGGCGAGGAGTCCGCCGTCACGTTCTACGAACCCCGGGCCTTCCGGATTCTCGGCCAATGGCTGGCGCTGGTGGCCGATCAGGGGCAAAGCTCGGGCGCCGTGCTGCTGACCATGGCCCGACAATTTTCCGAGGAGCTCGCCACCTATCTGGAAAGCCTGAACTTTGTCTCGACCTGGGAGCGTCTGCGCCGCAACCACCCCCAACCCGAAGCGTTGCAGAGAGCCTTCCACGGCTGGTTTGATGGCTTGGCCTCCCTGCGCCTGATCCACGCCCTGTGCCGGGAGCGCCTTTCCCCCGAGGCGGCGCTGCCGGAGTTGTTGGCGTGGGCGGGCCTGCCGGTTGGAGGTGGTCCGGCGGAGTTTCTGGCGCGGTTGCGGCAACGGCAATCGGCTCTTTGACGGGCGGCTATTGCTCATTGGAAAGTTCGTCGCTATAGTAGGGCTTCTGGCCGCTTGACTGAAGCGACCTTCACCAATTTCATATGAAAAAAAGGACAGACCGTTGAAAACTTCATCCCTGGTATTGATCGCCGTGCTTTTCGCCGCCCTGGTGGGGGGCGGTTATTTCTATTTTCGCGACACCAAAAGTCCGCACATTCAGCTGACGCCCGAATCGGGGGCGACCTCCAGTAAACATCCGCCGGTACTCAAACTCAGCGACCCCGGTTCGGGCCTGCGCAAGGTGACGGTGACGTTGACCCAGGGGGAGACGACCTTCGACGTTCTTTCCCGGGAGTTTCCCGAGGGAACCCTGGAGCAGAGCGAGCCTCTGCCTCTGCAACAGTTGGGGATCAAGGACGGTCCCGCGCAGTTGCGGGTGGTAGTCGTCGACCGCAGCATCTTCCCGCTCGGGTCGGGTAGCACCAGCGATCAGACCTTCAGTTTTGATTTCGACAACAAGGCGCCGATCATTTCTCCCTTGAGCCGCCACCACAACCTGACCAGGGGGGGAGCGGGGCTGGTGACCTATACCCTGTCCGAGACGGTGACCAAGACCGGGGTCATGGTCGGTGATCGTTTCTTCCCCGGCTATCCGCAGGGTTCGGGCGTCTATGCCGCGCTCTTCGCCTATCCCTGGGATCTGCCGGCGGAGCAGTTCGTGCCCAAGATTGTCGCCGTCGATGTGGCTGGTAACGAGCGACTGACCGGCATCTATTATCACACCAGCGCCAAGCCCTTCCGGGAACGGCAAATCGAGATCAGCCGGCAGTTCCTGGAGGCCAAGATGCCCCCCTTCGAGGATCACTTCCCCAATACAACTGATCCTCTCGATATTTTCCTCAAGGTCAACAGTGAGCTGCGCAAGAAGAATGTGGCGCGCCTGGCCGATTTCGCCCGGGAAACCTCGCCCACCCCTCTCTGGCAAGGGGCCTTCGCCAGCCAGCCGAAGGCGGCGACCCTGGCGCTCTTCGCCGATCATCGAACCTATTTTTACGAGGGGCGGGAGATCGACCGCCAGACCCACCTCGGCATCGATCTCGCCTCCACGGCTCAGATCGGGATTCTTGCGGCCAACCACGGGCGCGTTGTCTATGCCGACGACTTGGGCATCTACGGGTTGTGCGTGGTGATCGACCATGGTTTGGGATTGCAGACCCTCTACGGTCATCTCAGCCGTATCGGCGTCACCGTCGGTCAGCAGGTGGCCAAAGGGGATGTGATCGGCAACAGCGGCGCCACCGGCATGGCCGGCGGTGATCATCTGCATTACGAAACGGTTATTGCGGGCCTGTCGGTACAGCCGATCGAGTGGTGGGACGGTTCCTGGATCGCCAACAACATCACCGAGAAACTGAAGCTGACCCCCACCAACTGAGCAGGCCCGCATGGGCAGGGAGGGTGTATGGGAAAGACTATTCTGATTACCGGAGCCAATCGCGGCATCGGCCTGGAACTGACGCGGGAATTCGCCTCTTACGGTTGGCGGGTGCTGGCCTGCTGCCGGGATCCGCAAACCGCCGCAGAGCTGCAAACCCTGGCGGAACGCTCGGCGGGGGCGGTGACCGTCTATCCCCTGGAAGTGACGGACGGTGAGCAGATCCGTGCCCTTTCCGCCGCCCTGGCGGAGGAGAAAATCGACATTCTGCTCAACAACGCCGGGGTTTCCGGCCCCGAACGGCAGGATTTCGGGGAGATCGACACGGAGGCCTGGCTGCGCACCTTTCAGATCAACAGTATCGCGCCGTTGCAGATGGCCGTGGCCTTCGTCGAGCAGGTGGCCCGCAGCCGGCGGAAGATTATCGCCACCGTCGGCAGCCAGCTCGGCAGCCTGACGGAAAATACCGAAGGCGGCATGTACGCCTACCGCTCCTCCAAGGCCGCTGCGCACATGGTGACCAAGAGCCTTTCCATCGATCTGCAGGGGCGGGGGATCACCGTCGTGGCCCTCCATCCCGGCTGGGTCAGCACCCGTATGGGCGGTGCCGAAGCCCCGGTCAAGCCGCGGCAGAGCGCCGCCGATCTCTTTGCGGTGCTGACCGCTTTGACCGCGAAAGATACCGGCAAGCTCTGGGCCCATACCGGCCAGGTGCTCCCCTGGTAGTTTGCTTCGAACTCTAACGTTGATTTTTATCGAGCGGGCCGGGAAGATCAGCTTCCCGGCCCGTTCTGCGTTCAGGTGAGGATGACCGGGGCGAAGCCGCCGCCGGGAGTGCGCATGTTGGTCACCTGCCCGCGGTAGAGGCGGGCAGTCATCCCCAGCACCCGGTCGCGGTAAGCGTAGAGGCGAAAGTCGGTCTTCATTTCCGGATGCCCGTCTTTTTCCGTTCGCGAGGGAGAAACGTGGCGCTGAACCAGAGTCTCCTGGGGATCGAGGAGATCGAAGCGGCTCCGGGTGATCTTCGCGCCGAGGAGGACGCCCTGGCTGCCGAAACGGGCGACGGGCTTAAACACCCAATCCTTTTTCTCCCGCCAGAGGTTTTCCCGGTCGAGATCGGCAAGCAGGCGGCTGGTCGGCACCAGCTCCGTCAGCAGGCGCCGGTCGGCGACGGCCAGATCCAACTCCGCCAACGCTTCGCCGTCGGACCAGAGGGCAAGGCGGCGCTTGTCGGCGAGCAGGCCATAGGCGAAGGGGTTGGGGCTGAGGCAGACCGTCCCGGCGCGGTAGGCGGCGCGCAGGCTGGCGAGGGCTGGGGCCTCCAGATAGAAGTCGCAATGCCGGTTGTAGATCAGTTCGATTTTATTGCCGCCATGGCGGACGCCTTCGCTATCGGCCGTCAGTTCGGCGGCATCGACTAGGGCCACGGGAACCTTCCAGGCCTCTTCCAGAAGCTTTCGGCAGTAGGCCATCTCCCCGTAAAGAAATTGCGCGTTCGGTTCTTCATCGATGATCGCCAGCCCCGTTGGTTGCTGTGAGCGGCCGTCGTTCCAGGCCCGCAGCTCCTCGCGGAACGGGCCAAGCAGCCGCGCCCTGGCCCGTGGCGGCAGCTTGGCCGGATTCAGGACGTTCTCACCGTAGCAGGCGAGCAGGGCCGGGAGCCAGCCGCCGGCGTTGGTGTTGACCTCGATCAGCCGGGGTCCGGCGGCGGTCTGGTGAAAGTCGTAGCCCATCATCAGGGCATCGTGCCCGGGATCAAACTGGGCGATTTCTGGCAGCTCGGACCAAAGCCTGGCACGGTAGGACGGGTTGCGGCTCAACCGGTAAAGACATTTGACTAGTTGGGCCATCTGCCTGAACGACCGGCGGGGCAGGAGCGCCGGCTGGTTGCTGATCACGTCCGTGTAGGGATGCATTCGGACCTCCTCGCATAGGTTCCGCTTATCTTGCCACACCCGGCGCATTTGCCCAAGTCCTTGAAATGTCCCTTGGAAAATTCTTTCATCCGGGCTTTGACAGGGCCTCATCCTCCGGCATACTTATGAGGCGGCATCCTGTTGCCAACATTCATTGACCCTAAAGGAGACCTGATCATGACTCAACCGCTGAACCTGAACGACGCCCTGAAGCAGGCCATCCAGACCGAAAAAGATGTGATGGATTTTTATAAGCGGGCGGCCGAAGCCACGCAGAATTCCCAGGGCAAGAAAGTTTTTGAAACCCTGGCCAAAGATGAGTACGAACATGCCGGCCACTTCTTCCATGTCTACCCCGGCACGGATCTCGGCGCCTTCGAGGATTTCATGAAGCGTCCGCCGTCGGCGGGGCTGGCCCTGCACGCCAATCTGGAAAAGGCCCTGGCTGCCGGCGGGAGCGAGCGCCAGGCCATGGAAATCGCCATGAAAGAAGAGCAGAAGCTGGAAAAGGATCTGCTCGACACTGCCGCGCGCATCAGCGATCCGAAAATCAAGGCGGTTTTCGAGAAGATGGCCAAGGAGACCAATCACCACTACCAGATCATCGAATCGGAATATGCCCGCATCATGGGGATGGTTCACGAAACCGATATCAATACCTTTGTGAGAGAGTAGCGAGCCGCTGAAAAGCGCACTATCCCCTAGCCGACAGGAGGTGACGATGCCCCAGGAACTCAAAGTTCAGGAAGCCCTGAAGCAGGCGATTCATTCCAAGAAAAATCTCATGGATTTCTATCTCAAAGCTGCCGAGGTCAACAAGAATCCCGATGGGAAGAAGGTTCTTGAACGGTTGGCGAGCGAAGTGCGGGAGAACCTCGCGCGCTTCTTCGATTACTACAAGGGCTCCGATCTCGGCGCCTTCGACGTCTTTATCAACGGACCCCCGCATCCCGATTCGGCCATGCTGGTCTCTTTGCAGAAGGCTCTGAATGAAAACATGTCCGAACGCAAGGTGCGGGAGTTGGCCCTCAAGGAAGAAGAGGACATGGAGAGAAACTTCACCATGCTCGCCCAGAAGGTGGTCGATCCCATGGCCCGCGCCGTTCTCGAACAAGTGGCCAAGGAAACTCGTACCCATTATGCCATTATCGAATCGGAATACGCCCGCACCATGGGCATGGTCCATGAAACCGATATCGACACCTATGTTCGTGAATAGTCATTGAAATAAACAATCCGCTACAAAAAAGCCCCGAACCTTCAGGTCCGGGGTTTTTTTGTGCCCACGGATGTTTAAAATTTGCATCAGCTAATTTTTATTGGAGGGGGGAAACGTCCGTGCTAGAGTTCGAACCGTTGCAATGACCATCAAAACAAGGAGGGTTTGCCCATGCGCAAGATCAAGGATTGGCCTGAAGCCGAACGTCCTCGGGAGAAGATTCTGCTGCAAGGGTCGGCGGCCCTGACCGATGCCGAATTGCTGGCTTTGGTGCTGCGTACCGGGGACGCCGCCAGCAAAACGAGCGCCGTCGACCAGGCGCGGGTGCTGCTGAGCCGGTTTCGCAATCTGCGCGGACTGGCCCGGGCCACAACGGCCGAATTGAGCGAAACGAAGGGGATTGGCCCAGCCAAAGCGGCTGAATTGCAGGCTGTTTTTGAAATCGCGCGCCGCTTCGGCGGCGAGGATCTACAACCGGGAGCGCGTTATACCTGTTCGTCTGAGGTCTATCGACATTTTCACGAGCGCCTGCGCGACCATCGCAAGGAGGTCTTCATCGCCCTGCTGCTCGACAGCAAGAACCGGGTGCTGCGTGAGGTGCGTATCTCCGAGGGGAGCCTGAATGCCAGCATCGTTCATCCCCGCGAGGTTTTCGCGCCGGTGGTGCGGGAATCGGCGGCCGCTGTCCTCTTTGTCCACAATCATCCTTCCGGCGACCCGACGCCGAGCCGCGAGGACCTGGAACTCACCCGGCGGCTGCGGGAAGCGGGCGAACTTATGGGGGTGCGGGTTCTCGATCACATCATCATCGGCAGCGGCCAGTACGTCAGCTTCGTCGATCGCGGACTGATGGGCTGATCTGCGTCGCCTCCCGAGAGAAAAATTTCTTTACAGCCGGGGGGTGTTTGTGTATTCTTCGCAGTCTGCGGAGAGGTGACCGAGAGGCCGAAGGTGCATGATTGGAAATCATGTGTACTGCAAGGTACCGGGGGTTCGAATCCCCCCCTCTCCGCCAGTTTTATTTTTACCCCTTTTGGGTTTGGTTAATTGCCGACAGAAGTGACAGCCGGGTCCCGCGCAACGGGTGGCCGTGAACCCCGTCAGGCCCGGAAGGGAGCAGCGGTAACGGCACTATCCGTGTGCCGCGGGGGCGCCTGGCTGTCACTTGTGCCGGCAATGCTTTTTGGATGGCCGGCGTTCTTTCATCCTTGCCCGGAGTTGCCTGAAGCGCATGTCGTATCTGGTACTGGCCCGCAAATGGCGCCCCCAGACTTTCGCTGACCTGGTCGGCCAGGAGCATGTCAGCCGCACCTTGGCCAACGCCATCCAGGCGGGGCGGGTGCACCATGCCTTTCTCTTCACCGGCGCGCGCGGGGTCGGCAAGACTTCGGCGGCGCGGATCTTCGCCAAAGCCCTCAACTGCGAAACCGGCACGACCGCCACCCCCTGTAATGTCTGCCCTTCCTGCAAGGAAATAACCGCCGGCCAGAGCGTCGACGTCTTTGAAATCGACGGCGCTTCCAACACCGGCGTCGATGATGTCCGCGAGCTGCGCGAGAACATCCGCTATCTCCCCTCCCGTTCCCGCTTCAAGATCATCATCATCGACGAAGTGCACATGCTCTCGATCAATGCCTTCAACGCTCTGTTGAAGACCCTGGAAGAGCCCCCCGATCACGCCAAATTTATCTTCGCCACCACCGAGCCGCACAAGATTCCGGTCACCATCCTCTCCCGTTGCCAGCGCTTTGATTTCCGCAAAATTCCCCTGCCCAAGGTGACAGCGCGCCTGCGCGAGATCGTCGATGCCGAAGGCATCCGTATCTCCGACCGTGCTCTGGGCCTGGTGGCCCGGCGCGGGGAGGGGAGCATGCGCGATGCCCTTTCGACCCTCGACCAGGTGATCGCCTTTTGCGGCGACGAGGTCGCCGATGATGACGTCCAGGGGCTGCTCGGCATGGTCGACCGGCGGCTCTTGCTCGACGTACTGGAAGCGTTGATCGAGCGGGACAGTCGGCGGGTGCTCGACGCGGTGCGGCGGGTGGACGATCTCGGCCATTCCTTCCGCCAGTTCTGCCAAGAGCTGGTCGATCTCTGCCGGGCACTGATTCTCTGCCAAGTGCTGGAAGATCCGTCCGATATCCTCTCCCTGTCTGGGGACGAGATCATCCTGCTGCAACGCTTGGGCAAGGAGATCGCCGCGGAGGATGCGCAGCGGGCCATGACCTTGCTGATGAAGACCGAAGGGGAACTGGTCGCTTCCTCTTTTCCCCGACTGACCATGGAGATGGCCCTGGTGCGCCTGACCACCCTGCCGCCGAGCCGGGATCTGGCCGGTCTGGTGCGCAAGCTCGATGAGCTGGAGCGGCGACTGTCATCCGGCGGAGGCTTGCCTGTCTCCACGCCGAAACCGACGCCAGCGCCTCGGAGTCCGTCGGTGGGAGTGCGGGAGGCAGAGGCACCGCCAAAAAAGGCTGAGGCCCCGGCTGCTCCCGTCGCCGATGGCGGTGGCTGGCCGGGGCTGGTCGTCCAGGTCCGTTCCCGCCGGCCGATGGTTGGTTCCCTGCTGGAACACGGTAGTCTGCTGCGACAGGAGTTGCCGCTTTTGGAAATCGGTTTTCCGGCGGGTTCTTTCCACCTCGAACAGTTGCGGGACAGCGAAACCCTGGCGGTCCTTACCGAAATTGCCGGCGAATATTACGGCCAGCCGGTGACCATCCGGGTTGTGCCGATTGAGCAGGGAAGGCACCAGGCGCCGCCCTCCTTGCTCGAAGAACGCCAGGCCAAAGAGACGGATCGCCGCAAGCGGCTGCGCGAGGATGCCCTGGCCCATCCCATGGTGCAGACGGCGGTCAAGGTCTTTTCCGGGGAAATCCGGGACGTGCTGCCCATCGACAAAGGCTTCGTATAAGCGGAATCATTACCCTCACCGGCGCCGCCCGCGCCGTGGCATTCAACCGATCGTTGTTTAAGCGATAGCAGAAAAGGAGCGGATCATGTCCAAAGGTCTGGGAAATATCATGAAGCAGGCGCAGTTGATGCAGCAGAAGATGACGCGCCTGCAGGAAGAGCTGGGGGAGCGGCAGGTCGAGGCGACCGCCGGCGGAGGCATGGTGCACGCCGTGGTCAACGGCAAGCAGCAGCTGCTCTCCCTGAAGATCGAAAAGAGCGTGGTTGATCCTGAAGATGTGGAAATGCTGCAGGATCTGGTGCTGGCTGCGGTGAACGAGGCGATCAAGAAGAGCCAGGACATGATGCAGGCGGAGATGGGCAAGATTACCGGCGGCATGAATATCCCCGGACTTTTCTAGCCGCCCCGATGCCTGCCCTGCTTCCTTGACCCGAGTATGCCGCCGTTGGAGATTCCGATGGCGGCTTCTTGTTTAATATCCTGAGCAGCGGGGGGTCATTTTTTATTTTTTCTAAAGCTTGTTGTGAAAAAGTTTGATGACCTTAAAATAAATAAAACGCTATTTTAAACACTTGGATTTTCGAAGAAACTCATGGTAGACTCCATCCCGTCGCTCACCCGGCTGATCGCCGAGCTGGCCAAGTTCCCCGGAATCGGTCGCAAGACCGCGACCCGGCTGGCCTTTTATCTTCTTCGGCAGCCTCCGGGGGAGGCCGAGGCGCTGGCCGGCGCCATCCTTGACCTCAAGGCCAGGGTGCGCTTCTGTTCCACCTGTTTTCACATCACCGAGCATGATCCTTGCGCGCTCTGTACCGATCCCGGGCGCGACGATTCTCTCCTCTGTGTCGTGGAAGAACCGCAGGACCTCATCGCTGTCGAACGCAGCCGTTCTTTTCGGGGCAGGTACCATGTGTTGCATGGCGCCCTCTCTCCGTTGGACGGTGTCGGCCCCGAGAATCTGCACATTACCGAACTGCTGACTCGGCTCAAGGATGGGCGGGTGCGGGAAGTTCTGGTCGCCACGAACTTTTCCGTCGAAGGCGAGGCCACCGCTCTCTATCTGGCCCAGTTGATCCGGCCCCTGGGCGTACGGGTGACGCGTCTGGCTTACGGCATCCCCCTGGGGAGCGACCTCGAATATGTGGATGAGGCCACCGTGCATCGAGCGGTAGAAGGACGCCGGGACCTCTGACCTCCCGGGTGTTTTTTGATTTTTTGCTATACCATTGTTTGTCCCTTTCCACGCCGGCAGGCGCGGGGAGGGCATTAATGGCTTACGCAAGCTGTACCATTGATGGTTTCTAGAACGCGGTGGCGGAATCAAGACAGATTCCGTTGCCGAAACTTCTCGCTTGAAGAGAATCAAGACAGAAAAAGGAGGAAAGTTCATGTCCCGTGAAATGGTCAACATCGATGGCAATACCGCGGCGGCCCACGTCGCCCATGCCACCAACGAGGTGATTGCCATCTACCCCATTACCCCGTCCTCGGTCATGGGGGAGATCTCCGACGCCAAGAGCGCCGTCGGCGAGAAAAACATCTGGGGGACCGTGCCCAAAGTCGTGGAAATGCAGTCCGAAGGGGGCGCCGCCGGCGCCGTGCACGGCGCCCTGCAAGCCGGTGCGCTGACCACCACCTTCACCGCTTCCCAGGGCCTGTTGCTGATGATCCCCAACATGTTCAAGATCGCCGGGGAACTGACCCCCACGGTCTTCCATGTCTCGGCCCGCGCTATCGCTGCCCAGGCGCTGTCGATCTTCGGCGACCATTCGGACGTCATGGCCTGCCGTTCTACCGGTTGGTCTTTCCTCTGTTCGAACAACGTGCAGGAAGTCATGGACTTCGCGCTGATCGCCCAGGCTTCGACCTTGGAGTCGCGTATCCCCTTCCTCCACTATTTCGACGGTTTCCGCACCTCCCACGAAGTGCAGAAGGTCGAAGCGCTCTCCCAGGACGACATGCGCCACATGATCAGCGACGAGCTGGTGCGTGCCCACCGCGCCCGCGCCCTTTCGCCGGATCATCCGACTATGCGCGGCACCGCCCAGAACCCTGACGTCTACTTCCAGGGGCGCGAGACGGTCAACGCCTACTATGAGAAGGTGCCCGGCATCGTTCAGGCGCAGATGGACAAGTTTGCCAAACTGACCGGCCGTCAGTACCATCTCTTCGACTACGTCGGCGCCCCCGACGCCGAGAAGGTCATCGTTATGATGGGCTCTGGCGCTGATACCGTGCATGAGCTGGTCGACTACCTCAACGGTAAAGGCGAGAAGGTCGGTCTGCTCAAGGTCCGCCTCTTCCTGCCCTATCTCACTGAAGCCTTCGTCAAGGCCCTGCCCAAGACGGTCAAGAAGATCGCCGTTCTCGACCGCACCAAGGAGCCCGGCTCCATGGGCGAGCCCCTTTACCACAACGTCCGCACCGCCATCGGCGAGGCCATGGCCGACGGCCTCTTCAGCTTCCAGGGCTATCCGGTTATCGTCGGCGGCCGCTACGGTCTTGGTTCCTTCGAGTTTACCCCGGGCATGGTCAAGGCCGTTTTCGACAATCTCGACGCCGCCAAGCCGAAGAATCATTTTGTGGTCGGCATCAAGGAAGACGTCACCGGCTGCAGCCTCGATTTCGATGCTGATTTCAAAGTGCCCCAGAACGTCTACGCCGCCATGTTCTACGGCCTCGGCTCGGACGGCACCGTCGGCGCCAACAAGAACTCCATCAAGATCATCGGCGAGACGACCGACAACAAGGTGCAGGCCTACTTCGTCTACGACTCCAAGAAGGCCGGCAGCATGACCACCAGCCATCTGCGTTTCGGCAAGCAGGAGATCCGCTCCCCCTATCTGATCGACAGCGCCGACTTCGTCGCCTGCCACAACTTCTCCTTCCTGGAGAAGTACGACATGCTTTCGAAGATCAAAGAGGGCGGTACCTTCCTGCTCAACAGCCCCTTCCACAAGGATGAGGTTTGGCCCCATCTGCCGCTTGAAGTCCAAGAGCAGATTATCTCGAAAAAGCTCAAGTTCTTCGTCATCGACGGCGTGCGCCTGGGCAACGAGATCGGCCTCGGTCCCCGCATCAACGTCATCATGCAGACCGCCTTCTTCAAAATCTCCAACATCATCGATTTCAACCTGGCGGTGACGGAGATCAAGGACGCCATTGACAAGAGTTACGGCAAGGCCGGCGAGAAGGTTCTTAAGATGAACTACCAGGCGGTCGATGCCGGCACCAACAACATCGAGGAAGTGCCGGTTCCAGCCAAGGCCGACAGCGCCATCCGCATGAAGGCGGCGGTCGGCGCCGACGCGCCCGAGTTCGTCAAGCGGACCACTGCGCCGATTATCGAAGGCAAGGGCGACAAACTCCCCGTTTCGGCCATGCCCGCCGACGGCACTTTCCCGGTCGGCACCGCGCTCTTCGAGAAGCGCAACATCGCCGTCGACATCCCGGTCTGGGACAGCGAGCTCTGCATCCAGTGCGGCATCTGCTCTTTTGTCTGCCCCCATGCCGCGATCCGCATGAAGATCTACGACCCCGAGCTGCTCAAGGGTGCGCCCTCTACCTTCAAGTCCTGCGAAGCCAAGGGCAAGGAAGCGGCGGGCAAGAAGTTCACCCTGCAAGTCGCCCCCGAGGATTGCACCGGCTGCGGCGCCTGTGTTCACAACTGCCCGGCCAAGAGCAAGACGGTCGAGGGCCACAAGGCGATCAACATGGTCTTCCAGGCCCCGCTGCGTGATGACGAGGCCAAAAACTGGGATTTCTTCCTGGCTCTGCCCGACACCGACCCGGCTCTGGTCAACCGTGCGACCCTGAAAGGGAGCCAGCTGCTGCCGCCGATGTTCGAGTTCTCCGGCGCCTGCGCCGGCTGCGGCGAGACCCCCTTCGTCAAGCTCTGCTCCCAGCTCTTCGGTGACCGCATGCTGGTCGCCAACGCCACCGGCTGCTCGTCGATCTACGGTGGCAATCTGCCGACCACGCCCTGGACCCCCCGCAAGGACGGTCTCGGACCGGCGTGGAGCAACTCCCTGTTCGAGGACAACGCCGAGTTCGGTTACGGCTTCCGTCTGGCCGTGGACAAGTTCAACCAGCAGGCCCTGGAGTTGATCGATAAACTGTCGGGTCATCTCTGCCAGGCCGGCAAGGAATACGCCGGCCTGCTCGAGGAGATCAAGAAGGCCGACCAGTCGACCCAGGAGGCTATCGAACTCCAGCGCGGCCGCGTCGCCAAGCTCAAGGCGGCCTTGGCCCAATGTCCCGACGCCGATTCCAAGCAGCTCCTTTCCCTGGCCGATTACCTGGTCAAGAAGTCGGTGTGGATCCATGGCGGCGACGGCTGGGCCTATGATATCGGTTACGGCGGCCTCGACCACGTCCTCGCCTCCGGCGAGAACGTCAACGTCCTGGTCCTCGACACCGAGGTTTACTCCAACACCGGCGGCCAGGCCTCCAAGTCGACCCCGCTCGGCGCCGTGGCCCAATTCGCCGCCGGCGGCAAGCGCATGCCGAAGAAGGATCTTGGCATGATCGCCATGACCTACGGCAACATCTACGTCGCCAAGGTCTCCATGGCCAATCCCGGCCAGGTGGTCAAGGCCATGCTCGAAGCGGATGCCTACGACGGTCCGTCGCTGATCATCGCCTACAGCCACTGTATCGCTCACGGCATCGACATGACCACTGCCGTGGACGAATGCAAGAAGGCGGTGGCCTGCGGCCACTGGCCGCTCTTCCGCTACGACCCCCGTCTGGCGGATCAGGGCAAGAACCCGCTGCAGCTCGATTCCAAAGAGCCGACCATCAGCTTTGAGGAGTTTGCCAAGGGCGAGAACCGCTGGCGGGTGCTGCAGAAAGCCCAGCCGGAAGTGGCGGCCAAGCTCATGGAGCAGGCCAACCGCGAAACCGCATCCCGCTACGATCTCTACAAGAAACTGGCGGAGATGCAGGCCGATTGCGGCGTGAAGAAATAACCGCGAGTCCTTCGCGATAGCAGAACCGAAGCCCCCGGCGACTCGCTCGCCGGGGGCTTTCGATTATTCCGGGCTGCCGGGGCGGGCGGAAAAGGCCTTGAACCGGCCGGGGCGGAAGTGTACACTCGGCGGGCCGAAAGCCTAAGGCTTTCGGCCCAATTTCATAAGATAAGAGGTGTCGATGTCCACCGCCGTCTGGTTCAATAAAGTTCACGATCTGCTGGAGATGATCAAATTCTCCCACACCGTCTTCGCTTTCCCTTTCGCCCTGATGGGGGTGGTCTTCGCCTCCCTGGCGAGCGGACGGGCGCCGACGGTGGGCCAGGTCTTCTGGGTCTGCCTGGCCATGGTCGGGGCGCGCACCGCCGCCATGAGTCTCAACCGCATCATCGATGCCGGCATCGATAAGGACAACCCCCGCACCGCCGGGCGGCACATCCCTGCGGGCCGGGTCAGCCGGTTGGAGGCCTGGCTCTTCGTCACCGCCGCCGTCGCCCTGCTCCTTTTGTCCGCCTGGATGCTCAACCCCCTCTGCTTCTATCTGGCGCCCGTGGCCCTCGGCTTTTTCGTCCTTTACGCCTACTGCAAACGCTTTACCTCTTTCGCCCATATCGTCCTCGGCATCTGCCTGGCCGCCGCTCCCATCGGCGCCTGGATCGCCCTGCGCGGCGATGTCGGCTGGCCGGTGCTGGTGTTGGGGGTGGCGGTGCTCTTCTGGGTGGCCGGCTTCGATATCTTCTACTCCCTGCAGGACGTGGAGTACGATCGAAGCAAGGGCTTGCATTCGATTCCGGTACTCCTCGGCGTCAAAAACGCCATCCTGCTCGGCAAGGTTTTTCATGGATTGATGGTGGCGTTCCTATTGATTATCCCCCTGGGCTTGCCCCTGGGCTGGATCTACTACCTGGGTCTCGCCGTGGTCAGCGGCCTCATCGCCTATGAACACCAACTGGTCAAACCGGACGATCTGTCGCGGCTCGATGCGGCTTTTTTCAACATGAACGGTTACATCAGCGTGACGATTTTCCTCTTCACTCTGGTCGACGCGTTGGCCCGATAACAGGTTTGCAACAATGACCAACAACCAATCACTGATCACCGGGTTTATGCAACATATCGTCGTCGCCATCACCGGAGCTTCCGGCTCCATTTACGGCGTGCGCCTGGTCGAGGAGCTGCTCAAGGCCGATTGCCGGGTGACGCTGCTGGTCACCCGCAGCGGTTTTGATGTCCTGCGTTATGAGACGGGGCTGGATTTAAGCGGCTCGGTGGCGGAGCGGCGGGAGCAGCTGCGCGCCCGATTCGACGCACCGGAGCGGCTCGATCACTACGACGAGGACGACCTCTTCGCCCCGGTCGCCAGCGGCTCCTCCGCGCCGGATGCGATGGTCGTCTGCCCCTGCTCCATGGGGACGGCGGGGCGTATCGCCGCCGGGTTGGCGAACAACCTGGTGGAGCGGGTCGCCGACGTGGCTTTGAAAGAACGGCGGGAGTTGCTGCTCGTCCCCCGCGAGACCCCCTTCAACCGCATTCATCTGGAGAACCTGCTGCGTCTCGACCAGGCCGGTGCCCGGATCCTGCCGGCCATGCCGGCCTTTTACCACCGGCCGCGAAGCATCGACGAACTGGTCGATTTCCTGGTCGGCAAAATTCTCGATAACCTGCGCATTCCCCACCGGCTTTTCCCGCGATGGGGAGAAGGCAGCGCGACAGCCAAGGATTGATTCGGCCTCTCCGGCCCGAACTTTCGACGGAACCCATCATGGTCAAGTTTTTTGAAAATCTCCGCGCCAAGGTTCGTACCGGTGCACGCATTTCCGACATTGAGGCGCTGGAGCTTTTCCAGAGCAACGACCTGCTCGCCATCGGCGAGCTGGCGGCCCTGGCCAACCGCCGCCAGAACGGCGACCGGGTCTATTTCAACGTCAACCGCCACATCAATTACAGCAACATCTGCGTCAACCGCTGCACCTTCTGCGCCTTCTGCAAGGGGGAAGGGGATGCCGGCGCCTACACCCTGGCCCTCAATGATGTGCTGGCCAAGGCCGCCGAAGCTGCCGCCGCCGGGGCGACGGAGATCCACATGGTCGGCGGGCTGCACCCCGATCTGCCCTTCGACTTCTATCTGGAGATGCTTGCCAGCATCAAGGCCGACAACCCGGCGTTGCACATCAAGGCCTTCACCGCCGTGGAGATCGACTATTTCGCCCGCATCTCCGGCCAGAGCGTGGAGGCGGTGATCGACGAGCTGAAGAAGGCCGGACTCGAATCCCTGCCCGGTGGCGGGGCGGAGATCTTCGCGGAGGATGTGCGCGAGCTGATCTGTCCGGAGAAAATCTCCGGTAAGCGCTGGCTGGAGGTGACGGAAAAGGTCCATCGCGCCGGACTCAAGAGCAATGCCACCATGCTCTTCGGCCATCTCGAATCCTATGAAGACCGTATCGATCACCTTGACCGCTTGCGTCGTCTGCAGGATCGTACCGGCGGCTTCCAGAGCTTCATCCCCCTGGCCTTCCAGCCTGACAACACTCGTGTGCCGGGGGCCAAAGGGGTAGGCGGCGTCGATGCCCTGAAAACCCTGGCCATCAGCCGCGTCTATCTTGACAACTTCCGCCACGTCAAGGCCTACTGGATCATGCTCGGGCTGAAGATCGCCCAGGTTGCCCTGACCTTCGGGGTCAACGATCTCGACGGCACCGTGGTCGAGGAGAAGATCGGCCACGACGCTGGCGCCGATTCTCCCCAGGCCATGAGCAAGGAACAGATCGTCGAATTGATCCGCAAGGCGGGCCGGATTCCCGTGGAGCGGGATACGCTCTATCGCGAGTTGCGGGTTTATTGACATGATGCGTTTTGACGACACCCCCGGTATGGTTCCTTATCCCGTCATTTTCCCCAATGGGGATTATGAACTTTTCACGTTTAATCTGCCTCGCAAGGTAGGCAAGATCAAGTCCGGAATTTATGGGTTTATCGAGGCTTATTGCGTCGAAAAAAATTGCGACTGCCGCCGGAACACGATTTTTGCGCTGAACGACAAAGGCAAGATGCTCGCGGTCATTGATTTCGGTTTCGATCCCGACGAGCCCATGGCCGGCCCCTACCTTAACGATTTGCACGAACAGTCGGCGGCGGCCGATGAGCTGCTGGAGATGTTTGTCGATCTCGTCAACAGGAATCCGGCCTGGCTCAAGGCCATGTACGAACGTTACCGTAAGGTGCGCGAGCGTATCGACGGCCGACCCTACAAGGGCAAACCCTTCCCCAGGCCGGAGACGGTGGTTCGCGCGGCGACGCCCCCGCCGGAAATCGAAGACGAAGCGATGGCCGGCTTTTTTGACCTGCTCAAAAGCTCGGTACGCGGCCGGCCCGCCGGGCCGAGAAAAAAAACCGAAAAGGGTCGACAGCTGGGATTGTTCGAACCGCAGCCGGCGGTACCGGCCGGCATGTCCGAGTTTGTCGATCGCTACCAACAAGTTCAGAAAGATGAAAATTTCACCGTGCATCGCGATGTGCAGACCGAGCTGCGGCGCTATCTACTCGACCACGAGCAGGCTGGTGACGAGCTGGCGATCCTGCTCCCCCGGCTCGTTCCCCAGGGACCAAAGGATGAGGAGCGTTTTGACGCCGCGTTGCGACTGCTTTTCGATGCCTTGGAGATCCTGCGGGTCGAGCTGGAGCGTCGTCGCCCCGACGCGGAACGACGTATGGCTCAATGGCAGGAAGCGCTGGCGCGTCAGGTGTTCGTGGCCGGCGTTGATGATCAACTTTGTTCGGCGGTGACTCACATGCTGCTCCAGGCGCGGGTCGAGATTCTGCCCGTGGTGCACGCCGCCAGTACCGAACGGATGTTTGCCGAAGGGAAAGAGACGGCCGCACGCTTCGATGTGTCTCCCGAAGAGGCGATGAAGGGACTCTTTCAGAGTTTTACCGAGATGAACCTTGATTCCCCCTTCGAGTTGTTCGACGCCTTTCTCCAGGTCATGGCGGTTGGTGATGCCGAGGTTCAGGTAGCGCTTTGTGGAGCCATGTTCGGCGCGGAAAATCCGATGATTCGCGAGGCCGCGGCGCTAATGCTCTTCCATCCCCGGATCGAGGTGCGCGAAGGCGTGGCGCTTCTGCTGGCGAGTATCGCTGGCCATCGCTTCACGCCCGAAGCCCTGCGTCGCTTGATTATCGCCCGCAACTGGTTTCCCGAAACGTTGCGCGGACATATCGATCAGGCGATCACCAACGCTCGCAAGGCACGGGTGGAGTGCGCCGCCATCCCCAAACATGCGACCCTAACTGTTCATGCCTCGGCCGTCGACGGTGCCGGCGCCCAGTCTTTTCAAGTCATCGTGCCCTCCGGCAAAGGTTTTGTCAGTTGCTCGATGTTGCTCAAAGTTGGCGTTGGGGTGGCGGATGCGTTCCTTATCCCCCTGGAAAACAAACGCGAACGCAAGAAATTTTTGGCCATGCTGGGTCGCGAGGCCGGGGGTATCGAATCATCCGCCGCCTACCTCGATGCCCGCCTTTGCCAAGCCCTGGCGGATGGATCTCGCCAGGGAAATGTTCCGTCGCATTGGCTGGTCGCCATTGCCGAACGGCTTGGTCGCGATCAGTGGAAGGCGGTTGCCTTCGACCCTTGCCGGGAGCTGGCCGTGCTGCGCAGCGAACTGAAAGAAAAGGATCTCGCCGATCAGGTTCGTCACAAGGCGCTGGAGGCCTCATTTGACTGGCCCGCTACAGAGATTTTTGCCCATTCCTGGTTCGAGGATGACAACGATATCGACCGGGAAATAGCCAAAATTTGGGGGAAAAAGAAAAACCGACAGGATCCGGAATTGCTGATCGATGCCCTGCTGGATGGGGTATTCAAAAAGCGCCGCGGCCAATGGTTGGTACGCCTGGTTCTGACCACCCTTTGGCTCAAGTCGGTTTCTAAACCGCCGGTTCCCTGGCCTCGTATGTTTTATGTGGCCGAGGCGCTGGCTGATGAAAAAGTGTCCCTTCGGGAGATTCCGCTCATGGTGTCAGTCGCCTCCGCAACGTTAGGGGCGCACATGGCGCGGATGGCCGACAGCGGCTAAGGACAGCGAGCCCTCCAGGAGTCTCGAAAACCCTGCAGCTGTTTACGGATTGCTCCCGGGACAAAGTGTTCTTTTGATTGATGAAGGAATCGCATGCTCGAACGTATCGCCGGAAAAATCAGCCGGGGCGCGGGGATCAACCGTGCCGAGGCCCTGCGCCTGCTCACCGAAACCGATCTGCTCGCCGTCGGCAAGTTGGCCGACGGCATTCGCCGCAAGCGCCATCCCCACAACCGGGTGACCTTTGTCGTCGACCGCAACGTCAACTACAGCAACGTCTGCGTCTCGAAGTGCAAGTTCTGCGCGTTCTATCGCAACGACGGCGATACCGACGCCTATCTGCTCGATTCCGAAACGATTCACGGCAAAATTCAGGAACTGGTCGACCGCGGCGGTACCCAACTGCTGATGCAGGGAGGCTTGCATCCGACGCTGACCATCGACTGGTTCGAGGAGCTCTTCCGGGGGATCAAGGCTCGCTTTCCCCAGGTGCAGATCCATTCCCTGTCGCCGGCCGAGGTCATTCATGTCGCCAAGCTCTCCGGCCTGACCATGCCCGAGTGCCTCAAACGGCTGCAGGCCGCCGGTCTCGATTCGGTCCCCGGCGGCGGTGCCGAGGTGTTGGTGGACGAGGTGCGCCTGGAGATTTCCCCCAACAAGATCGGCTGGCGCGACTGGGCGGCAGTGATGGAAGAGGCCCATGCTCAGGGGATGCGCACCACCGCGACGATGATGTTCGGCTCGAAGGAAAAACCGGCCGACATCGTCGAACACCTCTTCCGGGTGCGGGAAATCCAGGAGAAAACCGGCGGCTTCACCGCCTTCATCCCCTGGACTTTCCAGCCGAGCAACACCGAACTGGGCGGGACAACGGCGACGGGCGTCGAATATCTCAAGGTGTTGGCCCTCTCCCGTATCGTCCTCGACAACGTCGACAACATCCAGGCCAGCTGGGTGACGCAAGGGGCGCGCATGGCCCAGGTGGCGCTCTTCTTCGGCGCCAACGACCTCGGCGGGACGATGCTCGAAGAAAACGTCGTCGCCGCCGCCGGCTGCTCCTTTCGCATGAACATCGAAGAGATCATCGACCTTGCCCGCGGCGCCGGTTTCATCCCGGCCAAGCGCAACACCCTGTACGAGATTCTGGAAGAGTACTGAACCGCGTTCCGAGAGGCTGCCTTATGATCCCCTTGCGTAAGAATATCCAACAGATGGCCGGTTACGTGCCGGGATTCCAGCCGCCGGACGAGGCGGCGTGGATCAAGCTAAATACCAACGAGAATCCCTATCCACCCTCGCCGAAGGTGGTCGCAGCGATTCTCGCCGAACTCGGCGGCGACGGCGGCAATTTGCGCAAGTATCCCGACGCGGCGAGCCGGGCCGGGCGTGTGGCGGCGGGGAAGCTGTACGGCTTCGATCCGTCCTGGGTGATCATGGCCAACGGTTCGGACGAGCTGCTCAACAACCTGATTCGCGCCTTCGCCGGGGAGGAGGAGGAGATCGCCTTCGTTCATCCCTCCTACACCTACTACGCCACCTTGGCGGAAATCCAGGGGGCGCGGGTACGCACCTTCGGCCTCACCGAAAAGTGGGAGCTGGCCGATTTTCCGGCGCGCTACGAGGGCAAGCTCTTCTTCCTGGTCAATCCCAATGCCCCCCTGGGCTTCACCTATCCGCTGGAGTTCATCGAGAATCTCGCCCAGCGCTGCGCCGGGATGCTGGTGGTGGACGAGGCCTATGCCGACTTCGCCGACGAGAACGCCCTGGCGCTGGTAAAGAAATACGAGAACGTGGTGGTGACCCGAACCTTTTCCAAAAGCTACTGCCTGGCCGGGATGCGCCTGGGGCTGGCCGTCGCCCGTCCCGAGGTGATCGCGGCGCTGGATAAGATCCGCGACCACTACAACCTTGACCGCCTGGCTCAGGCGGCGGCGACGGCGGCACTAGAGGATCAGGCCTATTTCGCCGAGTGCGTGCGCAAAATCCGCGAGACCCGCGCCTGGTTCACCGGAGAGTTGCGGGTGCTCGGCTACGGGGTGATTCCGTCGCGGGCCAACTTCGTCTTCGCCACCCCGCCCGACCGCAACGGCAAGCGCGTCTACGACGGCCTCTATCAACGCAAGATCCTGGTGCGACACTTCTCCGACCCGCTCTTGGCCGAGGGGTTGCGCATCTCCATCGGCACCCGCGAGGAGATGGAACGGACGATTGAAGCGCTGCGGGAAATCGGGTGACGGATCAAGCCACCTGTAAGGGCGCAGCATGCTGCGCCCCTACATCGAACCCCGACCTGCCTTTCGATCCTGAATCCGTTGCCCCGCTGCTGCTCGACTGGTACGGGCGGGAAGGGCGGGAGCTGCCCTGGCGGGGGACGCGGGATCCCTATCGGGTGTGGCTGTCCGAGATCATGCTGCAGCAGACCGGTGTGGCTACGGTCATCCCCTACTATCAGCGTTTTCTTGAGCGTTTTCCCACGGTCCTTGATCTGGCCGCCGCCGAGTTGGATGCGGCCATCGAACTCTGGGCCGGTCTCGGATATTACTCCCGCGCCCGCAACCTGCACGCCGCCGCCCGGAAGGTGACGGCCGAGCACGGCGGACGTTTCCCCGAAACACTGGAAGCCTTGCAGGCGCTGCCGGGAGTGGGGCGTTCCACCGCCGGGGCGATTCGCGCCATCGCCTTCGACCGGCCGGGGGTGATCCTCGACGGCAATGTGCGCCGGGTGCTCTGCCGGTTGCTTGCCGTGACCGACGATCCTCGCGCGACGGCTACGGAAAAAGAACTCTGGCGCTGGGCCGAAGCCCTCACTCCCGAAAATCGCTCGCACGATTACGCCCAGGCGATTATGGATCTCGGCGCCACTCTCTGTACCCCCCGTCGTCCCGATTGTCCGCGCTGCCCGCTGGCCGGGCTCTGCCGGGCCAAAGCTCTGGGGCTGGAAGATGAATTGCCGAGGCGCGCCGCGAGAAAGAGTGTGCCGACGCGGATGCAGGTGGCTCTGCTGCTGGAACGGGATGGCCGTTTTCTGGTCCGTCAGCGCCCTTTTTCCGGAATGCTCGGCGGCCTCTGGGAGTTTCCCGCGAGCGATGTCGCCGAAGGGCAACTGCCGCTGGTGGTGGCCCGGCGGTTGCTGGCCGATCTGGGATTGGCCGGCGAGCCGACCGAAGCGGGGCGGGTACGGCACGTTTACAGCCACTTCAAACTTGACCTGCGTCTCTACCGGGCGGCCGTCACCGACGAATTCGCGGTCGCCGAGGGGGTCGCGAGCCGCCGGTTGACCGCGGTGGAACTGGCCGATCTGCCCCTGCACGGCGCCCATAAAAAAGTTCTCTCCGATCTGATCCAAAGCCAACCTTCAACCCCTGAATCGAGGAGCAGACCATGAAATTCTTCATCGACACCGCCGAAGTCGGCGAAATCCGCGCCGCTCATGCCCTGGGCCTGGTCGACGGCGTGACCACCAACCCCTCGCTCATCGCCAAGAGCGGCCGCGACTTCAAGGATGTCATCCGCGAGATCGCCTCCTTCGTCGACGGCCCCATCTCCGCCGAGGTCATCGCCCTCGATGCCGAGGGGATGGTGCGCGAAGGGCGGGAACTGGCGGCGATTCACGAAAATATCGTCATCAAGGTGCCGATGACCGAAGAGGGGCTCAAGGCGACCCGCATCTTTAGCGCCGAAGGGATTCGCACCAATGTCACCCTGGTCTTCTCTGCCTTGCAGGCGCTCCTGGCCGCCAAGGCCGGGGCGAGCTACGTTTCCCCCTTTGTCGGCCGGCTCGACGACGTTGGCCACGACGGCATGGAAGGGATCGAGCAGATCCGCACCATCTTCGACAACTACGGCTACGCCACCGAAATCATTGTCGCTTCGGTGCGCAGCCCGATGCATGTCCTCAACGCCGGGCTCCTCGGCGCCGATATCTGCACCATCCCGCCGTCGGTCATCAGCCAACTGGCCAAGCACCCGCTGACCGATGTCGGCATCGCCAAGTTCATGGCCGACTGGGAAAAGGCGAAAAAATAGCGGATCGCGGAGAATTTTCAGTTCCGTTGCCGTGCATCACTGGCCCGTCGGGCACTCTCCTGCTAAACTTTGCGGGATAGTCCGGCGGGCCTTATCTTTTCGGGCGATTTTTTGCCTTCCCCTTACGAGGTGCCTATGAATATTCACGAGTATCAGGCCAAGGAGATTTTCAGCGCGTTCGACATTCCCGTGCCGCGCGGGCGGGTGACCCTCACCGCCGATCAGGTGGAGCGGGCCGCCAAGATGATGGGCGGCCATTGTGTGATCAAGGCGCAGATCTATGCCGGCGGTCGCGGCAAGGCCGGCGGCGTGCAGGTGGTGCACCATCCCGAGCAGGCCCACGAGGCCGCCAAAGAAATGTTCGGCAAGCGTCTCATCACCCCCCAGACCGGCCCCGAGGGGCTCAAGGTGCGGCGCATCCTGGTCGAGGAAGCGGTCGGAATCGCCCGCGAGTTCTATCTTTCCATCACCCTCGACCGCGCAACTTCCCGCTACTGCCTGATCGCCTCCGCCGACGGCGGGGTCGACATCGAGGAGACGGCGGTCAAGCATCCGGAAAAGATTCTCAAGCTGACCATCGACCCCTTCACTGGATTGCGCTCCCATCAGGCCCGCCGGATCGCCCTCGGCCTCGGCCTGAAAGGTAGTCTCTGCGAGGACTGCGTACAGCTCATCCTCAACCTCTACCGTATGCTGCTGGAAAAGGACTGCTCGTTGGTGGAGATCAACCCCCTGGTGGTGACCAAGGCCGGCTGGCTGCTGGCCATGGACGGCAAGATCAACTTCGATGACAACGCCCTCTTCCGCCACTGGGAGTATCACGACCTGCAAGACTATTCGCAGATGGACCCGCTGGAGATCAACGCCGGCAAGTTCGACCTTTCCTATATCAAATTGACCGGCAACATCGGCTGCATGGTCAATGGCGCCGGGCTGGCCATGGCGACCCTCGACGTGCTCAAGGAGAACGGTGGCGAACCGGCCAACTTTCTCGACGTCGGCGGCGGCGCGACCCGGGAGAAGGTCGCCGAAGCCTTCAAGATCATCCTGCAGGATCGTGACGTGCGCGGGGTCTTCGTCAACATTTTCGGCGGCATCATGCGCTGCGACGTCATCGCCCAAGGGATCATCGAAGCGGCGGCCGAGTTCCATTGCACCCTGCCGATCATGGTGCGGATGGACGGCTCCCAGGTCGAGGAGGGCAAACAGCTGCTCCTCGAATCGGGGCTCAACGTGCGCTGCGTCGACACCCTCGGTGACGGCGCCGCCGGTATCGTGAAAATGCTCGCCCAGGCCGAGGCTTGAGTCTTGCTTCCCTTCAACTCATGGAGAACGCCCGATGTCCATTCTGATCAATAAAGACAGTCGTGTGGTGGTGCAGGGGATCACCGGCAAGACCGGTCTCTTTCACACTCGCCAGTGCCGCGAGTACGGCACAAACATCGTCGCCGGCGTCACCCCTGGCAAGGGGGGGATTCACGTCGACGGCATTCCCGTCTTCGATTCCATGGACGAGGCGTTGCGCATCACCCAGGCCAACGTCTCGATGATCTTCGTGCCGCCGCCGGGGGCCGCCGACGCCATCCTTGAAGCGGTGGAGTCCGACATCGAGCTGGCGGTGTGCATCACCGAAGGGGTGCCGATCCGCGACATGGTCATGGCCAAGCGCATCGTCGAGCAGAGCAAGACCCGGCTCGTTGGTCCCAACTGTCCCGGCCTCATCACCCCCGGCGAATGCAAGGTCGGCATCATGCCCGGCTATATCCACAAACCGGGGAAGATCGGCGTTGTTTCCCGCAGCGGCACCCTCACCTACGAAGCGGTCAAGCAGCTCTCCGACGCCGGACTCGGCCAGTCGACCTGCGTCGGCATCGGCGGCGACCCGATCATCGGCATGAAGTTCATCGACGTCATCAAGATGTTCAACGACGACCCGGCCACCGAGGCGGTCTTCATGATCGGGGAGATCGGCGGTGGTGCCGAGGAGGAAGCGGCCGAGTGGATTCGCGACCACATGACCAAGCCGGTCGCCGCTTTTATCGCCGGCGTCACCGCTCCCCCCGGCAAGCGCATGGGGCACGCAGGGGCGATCATCACCGGCGGCAAGGGCAAGGCCGAAGACAAAATCCGCACCCTTCAGGAATGCGGCGTGACCGTCGCCGTCAGCCCGACCCGCATGGGCGAGGCGATGCTGACGGCGCTTAAGGGATAGACGACTTGCGTGAGTGAAGTGATGGAAAGAAAAAGCCCCGGCTGGCACCGGGGCTTTTTGTCTATCGGTATGTTTTTGGTTGGAAAGTTACATTGGTTCGAGGGAATTAGCGTCGGGCCAAGGCTTCATGGCCGACGCGGTCGTGACCCGGTGGCTCGGAGACATTCATGCTGTCATCCTCCCTTGCTGGCGTTTGAATAAAGGTTACCACCGCCGTCCCTTTTGTAAAGGGTCCGGGAAAAAATTTCAGGGGCGAATTTCGATGGGGGTGTTTTCGGCCACCAGCTGCCAGATCTCGAACATATCCTCGTTGGTCACGGCAATACAGCCTTCGGTCCAGTCATGGCGGACGAAGAAGTCCTTGCCGTCGCTGTAGCGGTTGGGCACGCCGTGGATCATGATGCTCCCGCCGGGATGGACTCCCTTGGCGGCGGCCCGCCGCTCATCCCGTTCATTGGGATAGGAGATGTGGATGGCACGGTAGAATTTGCTGTCGACGACACGCCGATCAAGGGTGTAGCGCCCCTCGGGGGTGCGGTTGTCCCCCCGGCGCTCTTTGTGGCCGACGGGATTTTTGCCCAGGGCGATCTTGTAACTGCGCAGCAGTTCCTCCCCCTGGTAAAGGTACAGGCGCCGCTCCCCTTTGACCACCAGCACGCGGTCGGCCTGGGGGGTCGAAGCCCCCGCCGGTAGATTCAAGGCCATGAAAAGAATGAGGTTTAAGGCTATTTTGATCGATCGTTTCATGAATTCGTCCTCCCTCCGGTCGGCGGGTTCCATGCTGCTGACTGAAAAGCAAATGCCGTGCCGCGTGGGGGAGTTTCTCCGTCTCGGGGTCGTCGTTTTTTTTGTTCCGGTCGATCTTTGCTAAACTCTATGTATAGTTAATGCTCATCTGTCCGGAGGTCAAGATGCTTGTCGTGAAGATTTCAGGTCGATCCGGAGACTTGTGGGGTCACCGGTTGCTGGTTACGGTTTGCTGCCTCTTCGCCCTTTGGCTGTTGGCCGCCTGCGAAAAGACGCCTCGGATTTCCCCACTCGATGGAGAGGCGGTGATCCTGGCCTTCGGCGACAGCCTGACCCACGGCACCGGCGCCGGTGCGGAGGAAACCTACCCGGCGGTGCTCGCCGGGCTTCTCGGGCGAGAGGTGGTCAATGCCGGGGTCCCCGGCGAGGTTGCCGCCGCCGGTCTGAAGCGGCTGCCGGAATTGCTGGCGGAGTACCAACCGGCGCTGGTGATTCTTTGCCACGGCGGCAATGATTTTCTGCGGCGGCTCGACCGCGAGGTATTGATCGGCAATCTGCGGGAAATGATCGCGCTCTGTCAAGAATCCGGCGCCGAGGTGCTGTTGGTCGGGGTGCCGCAAGTCGGACTCTTCCTTTCGGCCGATCCCCTTTACGGGGAACTGGCCGAGGAGTTCGCCCTGCCTTACGAGGAGAAGATCCTGGCGAAAATCCTCAGCGAGCGGGAATTGAAGAGCGACCAGATCCATCCCAATGGGCGTGGCTATGCGCTTCTGGCGGAAAAGCTCGCCGCGCTCATCGCCAAGGCCGGCGGTATTTGAACCTCAGGCGCGGAAGATAAAATAGACGGCGCCGAGCAGGCAGAGCCCGGCCCACAGGTAGTCGAGCTTGAGGGGCTGGCCCATGTAGAGAAGGGCGAAGGGAACAAAGACCGAGAGGGTGATGACTTCCTGCAGGATCTTCAGCTGCGCCAGATTCATGGCCCCGTAGCCGATGCGGTTGGCGGGCACCTGGAGCACGTATTCAAAGAAGGCGATCCCCCAACTGATCACGACGGCGATGTACCAGGCCTTGTGGCTCAGGTTGCGCAGATGGCCGTACCAGGCCAAGGTCATGAAGAGATTGGAGAGGATGAGCAGGAGGGTGGTTTGCAGAACGACGGGCATGGCCGCTACCTCGCGCGAGATGGAGGGTCTGGTGCCGAAAAGAGCGCTTTCGGGCGCGGCGATATTACTCCCGGTCCGAGGCGGCGACAACAGATTTTTCCCGTCGGCGGATACGCGGCTCGATCGATTTAAAAAACGGCCGGAAAAGGTCCGGAAAAAGTCCTGAGAAATTTTTACAACTATCTGTTTTCTAAATGCTTTTTCTCGATATTTTTTCCCTGTTGACAAGCCCGGGGCAGGGGGAGTAAATAGCGAACTAAGAGAGACGTTCGCGACCCGGGCATGCGCAAGACGAAGCGTAAAAAGCAACCCCTTTTTATAGCCGCACGCCCCAGGCACCCGGATCCTTTTCACGTCTCTCCCGCCCATCGGGCATCGCTCTTCACGGCTTAAAAAAGGGGTTATCACATGCACATCGCTCTCTCCCACAATCTTCGGGACGATTCCGCTTGCGCGGAACCCGATCCCGAACCCCCCGCGCCCGCACCCGCTGACGATCTCTACGCCGAATGGGATGACATCCACACCATCCGTGCCGTGGAATCCGCTCTCGCCACTCATCATCGGGTCTCCCTGGTCAACGCCGATCTCGACGCCTTTGCCGCTTTTCGCGAACTGAAGCCCGACTTGGTCTTCAATATCGCCGAAGGTCTGCACGGCGCCAGCCGCGAGGCGCAGATCCCGGCCATGCTCGACATGCTCGGCGTTCCCTACACCGGCAGCGACCCCCTTACCCTCGGCAATTGTCTCGACAAGCGGCGCACCAAGGAAATCCTCAGCTACCATCGGATTCCGACGCCGCGCTTCGTGACGGTCGACTCTCCGGCGCAGCTGCCGGCCCGCCTGCGCTACCCGCTGATGGTCAAACCGGTCCTCGAAGGGTCGAGCAAGGGCGTCACCGACCAAGCCCTGGTGTCGGACCGCAAGGCCCTGGTGCGCCAGGTCGAATGGGTGCTGGATACCTATCGCCAGAGCGCCCTGGTCGAGGAGTTTCTCCCCGGCCGGGAATTCACCGTGGCCCTGCTCGGCAACGGTGCCGCCCTGCGCGTTCTGCCCATCGTCGAGATCAATTTCGACACCCTTCCCGCCGGGGTCAATCCGATCTATTCCTATGAAGCCAAGTGGCTCTGGGATCAAGAGGACGATCCCTTGCAGATCTTCACCTGCCCGGCCCGGCTCGAACCGCTCTTGCAGAAACAGATCGAGGAAATCTGCCGGCGGGCCTTCGCCGTCATGGGCTGTCGCGACTGGTGCCGCATCGATGTGCGACTCGATGCGCGCGGGCTGCCCGCCATCATCGAACTGAACCCGCTGCCTGGCATCCTCCCCCGCCCCGAGCAGAACAGCTGCTTCCCCAAAGCGGCGCGGGCGGCCGGGCTATCCTACGAAGAGATGATTCTCGCGGTGGTCGAAGCGGCCGGCGAACGGCTCAATCTGCAAGGGGTTCAAGATGAACGTCTCCGTATGTTTTAATCAGGTTCCCCGAAAACTGCTCAAGGGGGAGTCCCGCGACCGCATTTCCGAGGAAGGCGCCGAGAAAGAGGCGCGCGCGGTCAAGGCCGCCCTGCGGCAACTGGGGCATGAGGTCAAGCTGGTGCCGCTGGCCGCCGATGCCCCGGCCTTCGCCGAGGCCCTGCGCGCCGCCCGGCCCGAGGTCGTTTTCAATCTTTGCGAGGGCTTCTGGGGGGACAGCCGCAAGGAGCTGCACGTCGCGGCGCTCTTCGATCTGCTCGGCCTGGCCTACACCGGTTCCGCCCCCCTGTGCCTGGGGTTGACCCAGGACAAGGCGCGGACCAAGGATCTGTTGGCGGCGCACAACCTGCCGACGCCTCGCTATGTGCTGGTGAAGCTGGGGGAACACTTCCCCAAGACCAAGAACCTGAGCTATCCGCTGATGGTCAAACCGCGCTTCGAGGATGCCTCCCTGGGGATCACCCTGGAGAGCATCGTCGATGACGAAAAGGCGCTGACCCGGCGCATCGCCTATGTTCACGAAACCTACCGCCAGGGAGCGCTGATCGAGGAGTTTATCGACGGGCGGGAGCTCAATGTCGCCGTGCTCGGCAACGCGCCGATGGAGGTTTTGCCGGTCTCCGAGATCGTCTTCAAGTCGGGGCTCAAGCGCGCCATCGTCAGCTACGACGGCAAGTGGCTGGAGGATTCCCAGGAGTACGCCCAGACCGAGCCGCTCTGCCCGGCGCCCTTGAAGGCCAAGGAACTGCTACTGGTGCGTGATGTCGCCATGCGCGCCTGCAAACTCCTCGACTGCCGGGATTACGCCCGGGTCGACATCCGCCTGCGCGACGGGGTGCCCTATATTCTTGAACTCAACGCCAACCCCGATCTGTCCCCCGACGCCGGCCTGGCCCGCAGCGCGCAAGCCGCCGGCATCGGCTATCCCCGGCTGGTGGAACGGATTCTCCAGCTGGCCCTGAAACGCCGGGAGAGTGCCCATGCGAAACCTTGAAGCGACCGATCTTCCGGCCCTGACCCGGATTCTCCAAGCGACCGGCGCCTTCACCGAAGTCGAGATCGAGTGTGCCGTCGAACTGCTCGAGATCGTCATCGCCCAGCCCTGGCAGCAGGATTACCGGGTGGCGGTGGCCGAGAATGACAGCCAGGTCGCCGGTTATATCCTCTACGGCCCGGTCCCCCTCACCGAGGGGGTTTACGACATCTACTGGATCGCCACCGATCCGACGGTGCAGGGGCAAGGCCTCGGCCGGCGCCTGATGGAACAGGCCGAGGCCGAAGCGCGCCGGGCGGGAGGGCGCATGATCTGTCTGGAAACCTCGTCCCAGGGGGGGTACGAACGCACCCGGCGCTTCTACGATCAGGCCGGGTATGTGGAAGAGGCGCGGCTGCGGGATTTTTACAAGCCCGGCGATGACCGCATCACTTACGTCAAACGTTTCTCTTGCCGTGAGGAGATCTAACGCAAGATGGAAACCTGGCAGAAACTGCTGCAGGAAAGCCTGACCCGTCCCGGCGACCTGACTCGTCGCTTCGGCGTCGATCCCCGGCCCCTCGAAGAAGTGGCGGCGCGCTACCCGATGCGGGTCAATCCCTACTATCTCGGGCTCATCAAGGAAGTCGGCGACCCCATCTGGAGGCAGGCGGTGCCGGCGGAGGAGGAGCTGCGCGACGCCGTCTGCCCGGCCGATCCCTTGGAGGAAGAGAACCAGAGCCCGGTGCCGAACCTGGTCCACCGCTATCCCGACCGGGTGCTCTTTCTGGTCTGTTCCGAGTGCGCCATGTACTGCCGCTTCTGCACCCGCAAGCGTAAGGTCGGCGGCGAGGAGATGGTGATCGACCGCGCCTCCATCGAGCGGGGCCTGGCCTATATCCGCGAACACGGGGAAATCCGCGACGTGATCCTCTCCGGCGGCGACCCGCTGCTCCTCTCCGACGAGCGTCTGGAGTGGATTCTCAAGGAACTGCGAGCGATTGCCCACGTCGAGATCATCCGCATCGGCAGCCGGGTGCCGGTGGTTCTGCCGCAGCGCATCACGGCGGCCCTGGTGCGCCTGCTGCGGCGCTTTCACCCGCTCTATCTCAACACCCATTTCAACCACCCGGACGAGATCACCGAACTCGCGGCCAAAGCCTGCGCGCGCCTCGCCGACGCCGGCATCCCCCTGGGCAATCAGACCGTGCTGCTGCGTGGGGTCAACGACGATCCAGTGGTAATGAAGCGGCTGATGCAGAAGCTGCTGGCGATCCGGGTCAAGCCCTACTACCTCTACCAGGCCGACATGGTGCAGGGGACCGACCACTTCCGTACCAGCGTCGAGGAAGGGCTGGAGATCGTCCGCGCCCTGCGCGGCCACACCTCGGGGTTGGGGGTGCCGGCCTACGTCATCGACGCCCCCGGCGGCGGTGGCAAAATTCCGCTGCTGCCCGATTATCTGCAAAGCCTGGGGGAAGAGGTGGTGCTCAAGAATTACCAGGGGGAAACCTACCGCTACGCCAACCCCGCCCCCGCCCTGATCGAAGAAAAACGCAGCGCCGTCAACGACTGCCGCTGATCCCTTCTGCTGTCGCCCCCGGTTCCCTGGGAATCGGGGGCGGCTTCTTTCTTCGCGATATTTCTGCTTTAGGTCCGCGTTAATACGGTTGCGTCACGGGGCGAACTCTGCGATATTAGCCCGTTGAACAGAGACACATTGGCGTGTTTTTCATAGGAGGTCCCGATGCCGCGACGCGACGACGTAAAGAAAGTTCTCATTATCGGCTCCGGCCCGATCATTATCGGTCAGGCCTGCGAATTCGACTATTCCGGTACCCAGGCCTGCAAGGCGCTGCGCAAGCTCGGCTACCAAATCGTGCTGGTCAACTCCAATCCGGCGACGATCATGACCGACCCCGGGATGGCCGACGCCACCTACATTGAGCCGCTCAACGTCGCCCGGCTCACCGAGATCATCGAGAAGGAACGTCCCGACGCCCTGCTCCCCAACCTCGGCGGCCAGACCGCCCTCAACCTCTCCAGCGAACTGGCGCGCCTCGGCGTTCTCGACAAGTACGGGGTGCGGGTGATCGGCGTCAACCTCGACGCCATCAAACGCGGCGAGGACCGGGAAACGTTTAAGGAGACCATGACCCAGTTGGGGATCGAGACGGCGCGCAGCGAAATCGCCGTCAGCCTCGATCAGGCCCTGGAGATCGTCGGCCGCATCGGTCTGCCGGTCGTCATCCGCCCCGCCTACACCATGGGCGGCACCGGCGGCGGCTTCGCCTACAATCTGGAGGAGTTCGAGACCATCGTCAGTCGCGGCCTCGCCGCCAGCCCGGTGAGCCAGGTCCTCATCGAGGAGTCGATTCTCGGCTGGGAAGAGCTTGAACTGGAAGTGGTGCGCGACGCCAAGAACCAGAAGATCACCGTCTGCTTCATCGAGAACGTCGACGCCGTCGGCGTCCACACCGGCGATTCCTTCTGCACCGCGCCGATGCTCACCATCGATCCCGAACTCCAGGCGCGCTTGCAGGAATACGCCTACCGCATCGTCGACGCCATCGAGGTGATCGGCGGCACCAACGTCCAGTTCGCCTACGATCCGAAGAGCGGCCGGGTGGTGGTCATCGAGATCAATCCCCGCACCTCCCGCTCCTCGGCGCTGGCCTCCAAGGCCACCGGTTTCCCCATCGCCCTGGTTTCGGCCCAACTCGCCGCCGGCTTGACGCTGGATGAAATTCCCTACTGGCGCGACGGCACCCTCGACAAGTACACTCCGTCCGGCGACTACGTGGTGGTCAAGTTCGCCCGCTGGGCCTTCGAGAAGTTCAAGGGGGTACACGACAAGCTCGGCACCCAGATGCGCGCCGTCGGTGAGGTGATGAGCATCGGCAAGAACTACAAAGAGGCGCTGCACAAGGCGATCCGCTCCCTGGAGAACGGTCGTTACGGCCTCGGTTTCGCCAAGGATTTCAACAAGCGCTCCCTGCCGGAACTGCTGGAACTCCTCGCCGAGCCCTCCAGCGAGCGCCAGTTCATTCTTTACGAGGCGCTGCGCAAGGGCGCTGATATCGACATGCTCTATGCCAAGACCTTTATCAAGCCCTGGTTCCTGCAGCAGATGAAGGAGCTGGTCGAGCTCGAAGAGGAAATCCTCCAGCACAAAGGGAGCCTGCCCCCCGATGCCCTGCTGATCCAGGCGAAAAAGGACGGCTTCGCCGACCGCTACCTGGCGCAGATTCTCGGCCTGAGCGAAGAGGCGATCCGCAGCAAACGCACCGCGCTCGGCATGGTCGAGGCCTGGGAGGCGGTGCCGGTGAGCGGAGTGGAAAATGCTGCCTACTACTTTTCCACCTACAACGCCCCCGATTCGGTCACCGTTTCCGACCGCAAGAAGATCATGGTCCTCGGCGGCGGTCCCAACCGCATCGGCCAGGGGATCGAATTCGACTACTGCTGCGTCCATACCGCCCTGGCCCTGCGCGAGGCCGGTTTCGAGACGATCATGATCAACTGCAACCCCGAGACCGTCTCCACCGACTACGATACCTCAGACAAGCTCTACTTCGAGCCTCTCACCGTCGAGGACGTCCTCGCCATTTACGAGAAAGAAAAGCCCGAAGGGGTAGTCGTGCAGTTCGGCGGGCAGACACCGCTGAACATCGCCCGCCAGCTCGAAGAGGCGGGGGTACGCATCCTCGGCACCAGCCCGGCGACCATCGACCAGGCCGAGGATCGCGATCTCTTTAATCAGACGATGGTCAAACTCGGCATCCCCCAGCCCGAATCGGGAATGGCGGCGACCGAGGCCCAGGCCGTGGAGATCGCCGCGCGCATCGGCTATCCGCTGATCGTGCGACCCTCCTTCGTTCTCGGCGGCCGCGCCATGGAAGTGGTGCACGACGAATCGATGCTCCGCGAGTATCTGCAAAAGGCGGTGGAAATCTCCCCCGAGCGGCCGATTCTCATCGACCGTTTCCTGCAGAACGCCATCGAGGCTGAGGCCGACGCCATCGCCGACGGCACCGAGGCCTTCGTCCCGGCGGTGATGGAGCATATCGAGCTGGCCGGGGTTCACTCCGGGGATTCGGCTTGCGTCATTCCGCCCGTTTCCATCCCGGCTAAGCATATCGCCACCATCGAGGAGTACACCCGGCGCATTGCCGTGGAGATGGGGGTGGTCGGGCTGATGAACATCCAGTACGCCATCGCCGACGACAAGGTCTACATTCTCGAAGCCAATCCCCGCGCCAGTCGCACCGTGCCGCTAGTCTCCAAGGTCTGCGCCATCCCCATGCCGCGCATTGCGGTGGCGGCCATGCTCGGGAAAAAACTCGCCGAGCAGGGACTTAAGCGTCGCGAATTCACCCATTTCGGGGTCAAGGAGGCGGTCTTCCCCTTCGGTATGTTCCCCGAGGTCGACCCGGTGCTCGGGCCGGAGATGCGCTCCACCGGCGAAGTGCTGGGGCTGGCGAGCAACTACGGCCTGGCCTACTTCAAGGCCCAAGAAGGGGCCAATTCGCCGCTGCCGCTGCAAGGAACGGTACTCATCACCGTCGCCGAGCAGGACAAGGCCGGGGTGCTCGAAGCGGCCCGCCTCTTCGTCGAGCACGGCTTCACCATCCGCGCCACCGCCGGCACCCAGGCCTATCTGACTTCCCAGGGGATCGCCGCCACCGTCATCCAGAAGCTGCACGAGGGGCGGCCGAACATCGCTGATGCCATCAAGAACGGTGAGATCCAGCTGCTGATTAACACCCCCGTCGGCAAACTCAGTGCCTACGACGACTCCTACATCCGCAAAGCGGCGATCCGCTACAAGGTGCCCTACATCACCACCACCGCCGCCGCCCTCGCCGCCGCCCAGGGCATTGCCGCCCGGCGCCGGGGCCAGGAGGAGATTCACAGCCTGCAGGAATATCACGCCGCCATTCGTTAGCATTAGATTGACGGCAAAAAATTCGGGGCGGGGTCGACGGCAGGAATCGTCGCCCCGCCCTTTTTGTTTCCGGGGAGATTTGCCCGCAGGGGGCTTGCATTGCGAAATTGTATGCCGTATAGTTTTTTAAAAAAATATACGGCATGTTGATGGGGGAGGATCAAATGCAGACCAAGCTGACCTTGCGGCTGGATGATGAACTGATCGATCAGGCCAAAAACTATGCGGCCCGCTCCGGAAAATCGGTTTCGCAGGTGGTGGCCGATTATTTTCGGCTCTTGCCTGCCGGGAACGAACCCACCGCGCCGCAGGAAACGGCGCCGCTGACTTGCTCGCTGCGGGGGTTGCTGCGCGGGGCGCATGTAGATGAGGCCGATTATCGGCGCCATTTGGAAGAGAAAAACCGATGAAGGTGCTTTTCGACACGAATGTCGTTCTCGATCTGCTCATCGACCGCGCGCCCCATGCCGAGGCGGCCGCCAGGCTTTTTGCTGCCGTGGAGCGTGGAATAATCGGCGGCTGTCTAGGCGCGACCACCCTCACCACCATTCATTATTTGTCGGCCAAGACCCTGGGCCGGGAGCAGGCCCGCCAAGCGGTCGCCGTCCTGCTGTCCCTCTTTGAAATCGCGCCGATTACCCGGCCGGTGCTGGAAGCGGCCCTGACCGGCAATTTCGACGATTTCGAGGATTCGGTCATCCATCAGGCGGCCTGCCAATCCGGTGCTCAGGCTATCGTCACCCGCAACGGCAAGGACTTTCGTGGGGCGGAACTGCCCGTGTACGCGCCGGAAGAACTGCTCAAGGTGCTGCGAGCGATGGGGTTAGAGAGGGGAGCGGATTGAAAAATTTATTTCCTTATAAAAAATAGTCATGTAAAATTTCTTCAGAAAGGAGGAGCCCGCTATGTTATCGAATGCCCAACCCCAGGATGCCGCCGACCGGCGGCAGGTTCTGTCGAAGGCGGTGATCGGCGCCGCCGCCTATCTGGAGATTTCCAAGGTCAAACTGGCGCGGATTCTCGGCGTCAGTCCGGCGACGGTATCTCGCTTGTATGGCGATTTTTACAGCCTGAGCCCGGAAAAGAAAGAGTGGGAGTTTGCCGTGCTGCTGGTGCGCCTCTTTCGTTCCCTCGACGCCATCGTCGGCGGCGCGGCGGCCCATGCCAGAACCTGGCTGAAAAGCGAAAACCGGGCCTTCGCCGGGGCGAAGCCCATCGATCTCATCGATACTACGGAGGGATTGGTCCGTGTCGTCACCTACTTGGACGCCTGCCGCGGTCACGTCTGAGGCGCAGGCGCTGCGTTGCCGCGTCTGGCGCATGGTCGAGGCGCAGCACCTGGCGGCGACGGCCAAACTGGTGGAAACCCGCGCCGAGCAGGAACTGCTCGAAGAGATTCTCGAAGCGAGCAAATCTCCCATCCCCGCCGAGGCTGCCGGCCTCGACTATCTGCTCTTCAGCCCCTTCCGCTACGATACCCGGCCCCCTTCGGGGTCGCGCTTTCGCGCCCCCACCGATCCCGGCGTCTTTTACGGGGCCGAACTTCCACGCACGGCGGCCGCCGAGGTCGCCCACTGGCGCTTTCGTTTTCTGCGGGATTGCGCCGGGCTTGACCGCTTGCAGCCCGCGACCTTCACCGCCTTTTCGGTTTCCGTCGCTACCCGCGCCATCGATCTGCGGCGACCACCCTTTGACCGCGACGAACAGGCCTGGCGGCATCCCCGCGATTACGGCGCCACCCAGGCCCTGGCGCGCACCGCCCGCGAGGCGGAGATCGGTGCCATTCTCTACCTTTCGGTCCGCGATCCCGAACCCCATTTCTGCGCGGCGCTTCTCACGCCCCGGGCCTTCGCCGCCAAGCGCCCCGCGGCCGTCACCCAGACCTGGATTCTGACCCTCACCGGCAAGGAAGCGATCTGGCTGCGCGGCGCGGAGGAAAGCTTGGTGTTCGCCACGGCGCCGTGGGGGGATGGGTGAGGATGACGTGAGCGGAAGTCTGGGCAAGCCAGCCGAAAAAAAGCGCGGGGAGAGCCGCTGTCGACTCTCCCCGCGCTTTTTTTGGTGTCCTCCGCTGTTCAGAAGCTCAACAGCCGGGTGTCGTCGTCGTTGAGCAGTGTCACGATCTCCGGTGGGGTGGCGGCGGTGACGCCGTCGATGAGGTCGGCGGCGGTCTTGCCGGAATTGGGCAGGAAGAGGGCGCAGACCTGAACCTGGGCGCCGTTCTGCATGAGTCCCTGCAGCATTTGTTTCGGAGTCACGTCCCGGGGTTTGAGGGTCGGTGGGGTGAAATCCTTCAGCGCCAATTTCCCGGCTTCGTCACACAACAGCACCCGCACCGGGGTCCCCTGACGCTGGGCTTCGGTCGCCAGGACCAGCGCCATACCCTGGGTCTGGACATCGCCGCTGGTGAGCATCACCAGCCAAAAGTCGTCAGCCGCCAGGGCGCCGCCGGTGGAAAAAAGCAGGGTCAGGGCGAGCAGCAGGGCGGGCAGGAGCATTTTTCCGGACTGGTATCTCTTCATCACTTGATCCTCCTTGGTTGAAAGTTTCCGGTGTTTTCGCCTGAAAAGCATAGCAGAAAAGGCGGGGTCTTCGAAGCTTTCGGGCCGGTAAATTTCGTGTTACGGATCTTTGCCGTCGTCGGCGATTGACAAACCGGAGAGGGAACGGCTATGGTGCAACGAAATTTGTTTACGTAGCACAGCTCTGTCCGCTTGGGCGGATTCGGGAGGTCGCGCCATGCCGCTCTTTAATCCCTTGTCGTTGATAACGCTTTGCCTCGTGGCTTTTCTTCCCCTGGGTGCCGCCGCCGAAGAGCCGCCCCTGCTGGCGCCGGTCGTCGTTTCCGGTCAGGAACTCATCCTCCCCACGCAACAGGCCGGCGAAACAGTTTATACCGGCAGCAGGGTAACCGCTGAAGGGGTGGCGCTGCAGGGGAGCGCGGCCTCCTCCCGGGTTGCCGAGGCCCTCGGCATCCTGCCCGGGCTCAGCGTCGAAAGCGCCGACGGCGTCGGGCTGGCGGCCGAACAGGGCAATTTACGCGTGCGCGGCGTGCGGGGAATATTGGGGGCGCTGACCGTGGAAGGGGTGCCGAACTTCGGCCTCAATCCCATCGGTCCCCGCGACTATCTTTACGATCTGGAGAACATGGCGGGGCTTTCTCTCTACAAGGGGCCGGTGCCCGCCGACATCGGCACCGGCGTCGGCTCCCGGGGAGGGGCCGTCGTGCTTCATCCCGAGTGGCCGGGGGAGGAATTCGCCCTGCGCCTGAAGCAGGGGTTCGGTTCCCATGACTATTCCCGCAGCTACCTGCGGCTCGATAGCGGATCCCTCAATGATATCGACACGCGTTTTTCCGTCGCCTCTTCCTACGGCGACGCCGACAAATGGCGGGGGCCCGGTGAGGTGGGGCCCCGGCGCAACCTCAATCTCGGTTTTTCCCAGCCCCTCGGTGAGAAGGCCGATCTCAAGCTCTGGTACAACCGCAATGAGCTCGACCAGCATCTTTACCGCGCCCTGAGCTATGCCGACATTCGCGATCTGAAGGGCAACTACCGCAAGGATTTCAACGAGGTCCGCAGTGGTGCCGCTGCCGACGATATCTATTATTACGATGACAATCGCGGTGTTTATCGCAACGACGACCTGATTTCGATTCTGACCCTGACTACCGCCGACACCCTGAAGTTCATCTTCAAACCCTATTTTTCCTGGGAAGATTCCCGCATCCGCGAAGGCGTGACCGTTCAGGGGGGGCGGGTGCAGGAGCGCAACCGGGACATCGAGCGCGGCGGCGTCATCGCCGAGGTCCAAGGCGAGTTGGGAGAAATCGAAACGGTTCTCGGTTACCACTTCGAAAATTCCGATATGGATGTTTTCACCCGGAACTTCGCCATCACCCCCGGCGGTCTGGAGTACCGGGGGCTGGGGGTCATGGCGAGTGCCGGGGATACCCGCATCCACAGCCCCTATCTCAAATTCGCCGGTCGCCTGGGCGCGTTCGACTGGCAGGCCGGGATGAAATATTTTCGTTTCGAGGATTCGGACAGCCGGGGCTATGTCGCCGGTCCCGCCCCCGACTATGCCCCGGTGCGCGCCGCGGATCTCGACCGCGCGGCAGAAGTGTACGATATCTGGCTGCCCACCCTCGGCGTCGCCTTTGACCTGAACGAGCGGCTGCAACTGTATGCCGGCTACGGCCGCAACTTCATCCGCCCCTATGCCTATTTGCCCCTGGCGACCCTGTACAACAACCAGCGCGCCCGCTTCCAGGGCCAGGGAATCGATCTCCAGCAACTCTTCGACGGATACGATCTGGAGAAGTCCGACACCGTCGATCTCGGCCTGCGCTACGCCGGCGACTGGTTCGATCTGGCGCCGACGCTGTTTTTGTCCCGGCACAAAAATCTGCTCACCAGCGTTTACGATCCCCGGGTCGATCTGAATTACCAGCAGAATGTCGGCGAAGCGAGCGGTTACGGGATCGACCTGGAAATGAACGCCTACCCGAGGGAAAATCTGACGCTCTTCGTAAATCCCAGCTACACCGTGCTGACCTACGACAAGGATCTGACCTTTGCCGGCGCCCGCCTCGACAGCGAGGGACGCCAGGTTGTGGATACCCCCCGCCTGCAGGTGAAGAGCGGCCTGATCTATCGCCTCGGCGCCGCCGAGATCGCGCCCGTGCTGCGCTGGATGGGGGCCCGCCACGGCGATGTGGAGCACCGGGAGCGGATCGGCTCATGCCTGCTGGTCGATCTGCGCGGCAGTTACAGCTTCCGAGATGTCGGGCCGGTTGAAACCCTGAAGATCGGTCTGGAATTGAACAATCTCCTGAACCGCAAGTACGTCTCGGTCATCAACGCCTTTGATGACAGTCGCGAGGGGCAGACCGGCTACTACCCGGGGGCGCCCCTGACCACGGTACTGACCGTGGATCTGAAATTCTGACGCCCGCCCATGCTCCGCATCTTCTGTCTGTTCTGCTTCCTTTCCCTTTTGCCCGAACCGCCGGGGGCCTTCGGCTCCTCCACCGCGCGGCCGGTGGCGGAGCTCCGCATCGCCGACGAGCGTGGCGACCACGGCCCGCCCAATCCCTTTCGCCACTATCCCCGCGGGTCGGGCTTCGTGCGCATGAGTTGGGTTTTCGACAGCCTGCTGTGGAAGGACCGCGACGGTCTGGTCCCGGCCCTGGCCCGCTCCTGGAGCTGGAACGAAAGGAAGACCGCTTGCACCTTCGAGCTGTGGCCCGAGGCGCGCTGGCATGACGGGCGGCCCCTGACCGCCGAGGATGTCGCCTTCAGCATCGACTACTACCGCCGCCATCCTTACGGCTGGGCCGACGTCTCGGTGGTGGCGCGGGCCGAGGTGCACGATGCGCGCCGCGTCACCCTGCACCTGGCGCGGTCTTATGCCCCGTTTCTGGCGGAAATCGGCGGCACCCTGCCGATCTTGCCCCGGCATATCTGGGAGCCGGTGGATGATCCCCTGAGCTTCGACGCGCCGGAGGCCTTTATCGGCAGCGGCCCGTTCCGCTTTCGCGACTTCGATAAGGTTCGCGGCAGCTATCTCTTCGAGGCCTTTGCCGACTACTATCAGGGGCCGCCCCGGGTGCAACGGCTGATCTACCTGCGCTCCGCCAATCCGCTGATTTCTCTCGCCAACGGCCAGGCCGACCTGGCGGCGATCCGGCCGGAGATGGCCGAGCCGCTGCGGCGGGAGGGTTTGACGGTGATCGAAGAGAGCGAGGGCTGGGTGCGCAAGCTGATGATCAATCACGACAAGTTTCCCTTTTCCGACCGCCGCTTCCGGCAGGCGTTGGCCCATGCCGTCGATCTTAAGGATCTGATCGCCAAGAGTCAGCGCGGCTTCGCCGTCCCGGCCTCTCCCGGCCTGCTTGCGCCGGGTCATCCCTTCTCCAATCCCTCGACCCCAACCTATGGCTACGATCCCGCTCGGGCGCGGGCGCTTTTGGCCGAGCTCGGTTACCGGCCGGACGGCGCGGGTGTCTTGCGGCGAGAGGGGCAGGCATTGCGGCTGGAGCTGCTCTCTTCATCCATCGCCGTGGCCGGCGGCAGCGGCGGCGACCGGGACGGACTGATCCTCAAACAGCAGCTGGAAGCGCTCGGCCTGCAGGTCGATCTGCGGGTGCTGGAGCAGGCCGTCGCCGATCAGCGCCTGACCCGGGGGGAGTTCGACCTGGCTCTTTCCGGCCATGGCGGCATCGGCGGCGATTCGAAAATCCTCAACGAAATGATCCTGCCGAACCGGGGGGGCGCCTTCAACAGCGCCCGGTTCGACAAAAATCCCGAACTGACGCTTCTGCTGGAAAAACAGCTGATGGAGATGGACGAGGAAAAACGCCGGGCGCTGGTCTTTCGCATTCAGGAACTGCTCGCCGAGGAGTTGCCGGCCCTGCCTCTCTACTATCCGGCGAATCTGAGCGCCTACCGCCCGGAGAAGGGGATTTCCTGGTATTTCACCCGGGGCGGACTCGGCAAGGGAGTACCCATCCCCCAGAACAAGCAGGCGCTGCTGCCGTGAGGGGAAAGTTGTGGCCGACCCTGACGGCCTATGCCCTGGCCGCAAGCCTCTTGCTGGTGCTCAGTCACGCCTTGCCGCGCTTGCTGCCGGGGGATTTCGTCAGCGCCCATTGGCAAGGTGGTGAGGTCGTGCTCGATGCCGATCGGACGGCGGACCTGCGCGAACGCTTCGCGTCGGCGGAGAGCTTCGGCGGTTACCTCTCGGCGCTGGCGCGCGGGGATTGGGGACGCTCCCTGGCCTTGGGAAAACCAGTTCTGGAGCTGATCGCCGCGGCTTTTCCCTGGACTCTGTTGCTCATGGGAAGCGCCCATCTCCTCTCCACCCTCGGCGGCTTCATTGCCGGGGTGGAGGTTGCCTGGCGGTGGGGTTCGCCGCTGGAGAAGGGGAGTGTCGCCGCCATGAGCCTGCTCGAGGGGGTGCCCGAGCTGGTCAGCGGCCTGTTGCTGCTGCTTCTTTTCGCCCTGCGCCTGGAATGGCTGCCGGCCTCGGGGGCGCAGACCGCCTACGCCGGGCTTGCCGGCACCGACTGGCTTCTGGATCTTTTGCGGCATCTGGCGTTGCCCCTGCTGACCCTGGTTCTGGCCTATCTGCCGGGGAATTTTCTGCTGACGCGGGCGAGCATGCTCCTGGTTCTTACTGCCCCCTACCTGGAAACGGCCCGGGCCAAGGGACTTCCCCCCTGGCGGGTGCGTTACCGCCATGGCGCGCGGAACGCCCTCTTGCCCCTGGTGACCCGTTTCGGCCTGCGCTTTTCCCTGATGGTGACCGGCGCCCTGGTGGTCGAAACCCTCTTTGCCTATCCGGGACTGGGGCGCCTGCTGGTGGAGGCGGTCGCCCAGCGGGATCTGCCCCTGGCGCGGGGGATCATCCTCTTCTCGTCGCTCTCGGTGCTGGCGCTCAGTCTGGGTGTGGAGTTGCTCTACCGACGCCTCGATCCCCGGGTGAGTCATGGGTGTTGAGTTGCGGCGGCGGTTTGACAACGGTTGGTTGCGGATTGGTGGGGCGCTCTTGATGCTGCTGCTGGCGGCAGCCCTGCTCGGTCCCTGGCTGAGCCCCCACGACCCCCAGGCCATGACCTTTGTTCCCCTGAGTCCGCCGGACGGCAGCCACTGGCTGGGGGTCAACGATGCCGGGATGGATCTTTTTGTCGAACTGCTTTACGGCTTGCGCAACAGTCTGGCTTTTGGCCTCGTCGGCGGCTTTTCGGCGCTGGCGCTGGGAGTCGCCGTCGGCCTGATCGCGGCCTGGTTCGGCGGTGCCGTCGATGCCGTCTGTATGAGCCTGGCTGATGTGCTCCTGGCCATTCCCCTGGTGATGCCCCTACTTCTGCTGGCCGTTCTGACGCCGCCTTCGCCCCTGCTCCTGGCGCTTCTCCTCGCCCTGCTGAGCTGGCCGAGCACCGCTCGCAGTCTCCGCGCCCAGGCCCTGTCCCTGCGCAAACGCCCGCACGTAGCGGCGGCCCGGCAAATGGGTGCTTCGGCATCCTACATTCTTGGGAAGCATCTGCTGCCCGAACTCGCGCCGCTCTTTCTCGCGGGTTTGGCGGGAAAGGTGCGCATGGCCCTGGCCATGGAGGCGTCGCTTGCCTTTCTCGGCCTTTTCGAGCCGGGGCGCAAATCCCTGGGGCAGACGTTGCGCGACGGTATCCAGTACTACTATCTCGATATCTGGTGGCACTGGCTGCTGCCGCCGCTCCTCTGCCTGAGTCTCCTCATTCTCTCCCTGACCCTGCTCGCTGTCGGCTGCGAAGCGCGGTTTGATCCGCGCCTGAAGGAAGATTGATCAATGCTCGAATGTTCGCAACTGCAGGTCCGCTATCGGGAGGGGGAACACGATCTGCTCGCCCTCGATCGCGTTGATCTGCGCCTGGAGCCGGGGCGGGTGCTGGCGCTGGTTGGGGAATCGGGTTCGGGCAAAACTACCCTGGCCCGCAGCTTGCTGGGATTGACGGATAAAAATGCCCGCATCGACGGCGTGGTGCGCCTGGATGGGGAGGAGCTGACCGGTTTTTCGGAAGGGGCATGGAATCGGGTGCGTTGGGCGCGCATCGCCATGGTCGGTCAGAACGGCGCCGCTGCCCTCAATCCGGTACTGTCCATCGGCGCGCAGGTGGCCGAGCCGCTGATCGAGCATCGCGGGCTGGGGTCGGGGGCGGCGTTGGCGCAAGCGGAAATGGCCTTGACCGCCATGGGACTCGATCCGGCGGCGGCGCGGCGCTATCCCCATGAGTTGAGCGGCGGTCAGATTCAGCGGGCGCTGCTGGCCATGGCGCTGATTCTCGACCCCCAGGTGCTGATTCTCGATGAACCGACCGCCGCCCTCGATCCCCCGGCGCGGCAATTTGTCGGCGAAGTCATTCGCGATCAGCGGCGCCGGGGCAAGGCGATCCTGTTGATCAGCCATGATCTCGACAGCTGTCGGCGCCTGGCCGATCGGGTGGCGGTTCTCTATCTCGGCCGGATACTCGAAGAACTGCCCGCTCGGGATCTCTTCGCGAATCCTTGCCATCCCTACACCCGCGCCCTGGTGCGGTCCTATCCCCGCATCGATGGCGTTCGCGATCTTGGCGGCATGCGCGGCGACGCCTTCTATCGCATGGTTCACGCCCATGACCGTCTGGCGGCGGACCATGTTCATACGATGGGGAGCGGCGACCCGGGGGAAAATGGCCATGCCCCGGAGCGAGGCTGCCTCTTTGCGCCGCGCTGCACCCAGGCCGAGGCGGCGTGCCGGGAGGAAGAACCGGAACTGTGCTCCGTCGGCGGGCATCGCTTGCGCTGTCGCCGGGGGGGAATCGTCAACCTTCTCGAATTGCATCAGGTGGAAAAGGCCTACGCCGGCGTCACCGCCCTCGCCCCGGTCGATCTGCGGCTGCGTCAAGGGGAGGTCTTCGGTCTGGTGGGGGAAACGGGTTCGGGTAAGAGCACCCTGGCGATGATCGCCGCCGGCGCCCTGCGCCCCGACGGCGGTCGGCGCGATTTCTCCGGCCGGGATCTGGAGGACTGGTTGCGGCGGGATCGCTTGAGCCTGGCGCGCCGGATAGGGATCGTCCAGCAGCATCCGGCCCTGGCGGTGAGCCCGCGCTTCGATGTCTTCGGGATCGTCGCCGAGCCGCTGCGTATTCAAGGGCAAACCGACTCGGCGGATGTGCTTCGTGAGCGGGTTACGCGGGCGCTGGTCGAGGTCCATCTGCCGACCGCCCCTGAATTTCTTCGCCGCCTCCCCCATCAGCTCAATCAGGGGGCGCTGCAACGGTTGTGCATCGCCCGCGCCCTGATCACCGAACCGCTGCTGCTCATTGCCGACGAACCGACCAGCGCCCTCGACCCCAGCGTCCAAGCCAAGATCCTGAAGCTGCTGCTCGATCTGCAGATTGAGAAGGGCTTGACACTGCTCTTGGTGACCCACGATCTTGGATTGGCGCGCAAGGTCTGCGACAGGATCGGCGTCATGCACGCCGGTCGGCTGGTCGAGGTCGGTAACGCCGCTCAGGTCTTGCAGCGTCCCGCCCATCCTTATACCCGAGAACTGCTCAACGCCTCTTATGAACTGGGAGATTTCGATGAATGTTACTGATGAACCGGCCTTTCAGGAAAGTATTCGCCTGCACGGCCATGCCTGTATCGGCCTCGCCGTCGGTTATGCGGCGGCCCGTGTCGCTCTAAAGCGTCTCGCCATCGCCCGAGCTGAGGATGAAGAACTGGTCGCTATCGTCGAATGCGATGCCTGCGGGGTCGATGCCATCCAGTCCGTCCTTGGCTGTACCCTCGGCAAGGGCAATCTGATCTACCGCGATCATGGCAAGAACGTCTTCACCATCATCGACCGGCGCAAAAACCGGGGCGTGCGCATCGCCCTCGCCGCCGATCTTTTCAACCGTACGCCGGAGCAGGAAGCGTTGATGCTCAAGGTTTTCGGCGGCAGGGCCGACGATGGTGAACGGCAGTCCTTCTGGACCGCGCAGCGGAAGAAGATCGCGGACTTTCTTGCCGACCCGCCGGAGCGCTGGTTTCGTATCGAGATGGTCGACCCCGAAGCGCCGGAACGGGCACGCCTCTTCTCTTCGCTCATCTGCGAGCAGTGCGGCGAGCAGGTGATGGAGCCGCGTGTTCGCCTGCGCGCGGGAAAGAAGGTCTGCATTCCCTGTGCGGAAAATTACGGCCGGGGCTGGTAGCAGGCCACGCCGGGCTGGCGTGTCTCCGGTTTTTCCGGTATGGTGGCGCCTCTTCTTTTTACGGGAGTGCCCGCCATGCTCGAGTCCGCCGAAGATCTCGCCGTCATTCTGGTCGAGCCGCAAAATCCCGGAAATATCGGCATGGTCTGCCGGGCCATGGCCAATTTCGGGGTCAGTGACCTGCGGCTGGTCAACCCCTGTGACTATCTCCATCCCGAAGCGCGCAAGTTTGCCGTCGGCGCCCATCCTCTGCTCGGTTCGGCCCGGACCTTCCCCAATCTGGCCTCGGCAATTGCCGATCTGCGTCTGAGCGTGGCCACCACCCGGCGCGGCGGTCGGCTGCGCGGCGAACTCCTCGATCTCGCCCAGGTGCCGACGCTGCGGGCGACGCTCCCCACCGGTGGGCGCATGGGGCTGGTTTTCGGCCGCGAGGATGCGGGACTGACCAGTGATGAGGTTGCCCTCTGCTCCCATGCCGCGACCGTGGAGACTTGCGCGGAGGTGGGTTCTCTGAATCTGGCGCAGGCAGTGCTGCTCTTTGTTCATGAAATCGCCCGCCGGCCGATGACGCACGGGGAGGATGTCCGGGAACGCTCGCCGCAGGGGGAACTCGAAGCCCTGTTCGGGCAGATGGAGAAGGTACTGACACGCATCGCCTTTCTTAATCCGAAGCGGCCGGAGGCGGTGATGAACAGTCTGCGCCGGATCCATCAGCGGGCGGCTCTCGATGCCCGGGAACTGGCGATGCTGCGCGGCATCTGGAGCCAGATCGATTGGAGTTGCCGGGATTGGCGCGGACGCAAGCGGGGAGATGATTAAATCGAGGAAACCCGCCAAAAACCGTTGACATCCCCCTTGCCCTATGGTACTTAGGGCGGGTTTTTCATCTACGTTGTTCTTTGCCGAAAGTCAATCGATGGCCGAAGATAAACGTCAATTATTCAGAAGCCTTGGTTTTCTTTCGAGTGTCGGAATCTCGATGGTGGCCGCGACCCTGATCGGTCTCGGCATGGGTTGGTGGCTCGACCAGAAGTTTGATACTTCCCCTTGGTTTACCCTGATTTTCCTGGGGTTCGGCATTGCCTCGGGATTCCGTAACATCTATATTCTGACCGAGCGCGAACTCAAACGCTCGCAGGAAGAGAACCGGGAGGACGGTGACGGACGCGGATGATCGCTTGCTGGGGGAGTTGTCCCGGCGTAACTGGCTACTTCTGGCGATCCTTGTACTCATCAGCCTCTTCTGGCGTTCTTCGGCGGTCACCCTGGGGGTGCTCGCGGGGGGACTGGTCGCCATTCTCGGCCACTATTGGCGCTATCTGGCTCTCAGTCGTCTGCTCGGCTCACCTTCGCGGCAGTCGGCCAAGGGCTTTCAAATCAATTATGTGCTTCGACTGGCGGTGTTGGGAAGTGTCCTCTTCCTATTGATCGCCAAGGCCAGGGTCGACTTGCCGGCACTGGTGGTCGGGCTGTCGGTGGTGGTTCTGAATGTGCTGTTAACCACCCTTAAGCGGACGATCCGAATGTAACCGAGGAGGCAGTAGCCAACCATGACGCATCCCTTTCTTATTTTTCAGTGGCTGGAACAGCAACTTCACACCCACGTAGGCGAGCATGTCACCTATACCTGGTTTGTCATGCTGGTGCTGATCGTCCTGGCTTTTTTGGCCTCGCGTGCGGTGAAGCTGATCCCCGGTGGCCTGCAGAATTTCATGGAGGTCGTGGTTTCCGGGATCGAGAACCTCATCGAGGAGACGATGGGGCCCAAGGGCAAGGCCTATTTCCCGCTGCTGGCCACTTTCGCTCTTTTCATTCTGGTGTCCAACCTGATCGCCCTGGTTCCCGGCTTCTATCCGCCGACCGCCAACCTCAATACCAACGGCGCTCTGGCTCTGACCGTTTTCGCCATGACGCACATCATCGGCGTCAAAGAGCACGGCTTTCACTACTTCAAGCATTTCATGGGGCCGATCCTGGCCCTGGCTCCACTGATCTTCATTATCGAGATCATCGGTCATCTGGCCCGCCCCCTTTCGCTCTCGCTGCGTCTTTTCGGCAACATGTACGGTCATGAGATCGTGCTGATGATCTTCCTGGCCCTGGTTCCCTTCCTGCTGCCGGTGCCGATGATGCTCATGGGCGTACTCGTCGCCTTCATCCAGACCTTTGTCTTCACCCTGCTGGCGATGATTTACATTGCCGGCGCCCTGGAAGAGGCTCACTAAGTCATTCGTTCGCTACGGCGATTCAAGGTCCTATATTATTTAGGAATAACTCAACCTCGAAAGGAGCAACACAATGGAATTCTTCGCTTGGTGTATGATCGCTGCCGGTTTCGGCATGGCTATCGGTTCGTTCGGAACCGGCCTTGGCCAGGGACTGGCTATCAAGAGCGCCGTTGAGGGCGTGGCTCGTAATCCCGGCGCCAGCGGCAAAATCCTGACCACCATGATGATCGGTCTGGCCATGATCGAGTCCCTCGCCATCTACGTCTTCGTTGTGGCGATGATCATCCTCTTCGCCAACCCCTTCACCGAGCAGGTGATGTCGCTGTTGGCTAAGTAAGTTCGACTGTTACGCCATAAAAAGGGGGCGTGCCCTGACGGCACGCCCCCTTTTTATGCTTTGTCTGCGGCGATGAAACGCTGTTTCAGCGTGGCGTGCGATTGCGGACAATACGCATGAAGAGCACGCCGAAGATCGACAGGCACAACCCGACACAGATACACAGGTAGCCGAGGCCCTTGCCGGTGCCCCAGCCGAGAACGTCTCCCTCCCCGATGAAGAAGAAGAGCCCGAGGCCGCCAAAGGTGGCAAGCCCGCCGACGATGTAAAGTGTGAAGGCGCAAATGGCCAGGAGCAGATCGGTGTCTTTGGTCATGGGAAAATCCTTCATGGAGGGCGGAATCGTTTCGCTTGAGCGGAAGCGTCGTGATTCAAGCACAAGGCGGCGGTTTTGTCCAGTTTCACGGTTGGCTCCAGCGCCCTGATGGAAAATTTAGACAATATCCCGGTGTTTAATGAGGGAATGAAAAACATATTATCTTTCATGGGCTTACCCCCGATGGAAAAGAATACCTAAGGACCGTTTCACAATTGACTTTTACGTTTTGCTGTGATAGTCAGGAGCGCTGTATATAAAAAAAATACATAAAGATGACGATAGGTCCGGGAGAGACCATCGATACCGTCTTTTGTCTTTACAAGTCAGGTGTTTCACGGGTGGAACAAGAAATTTAACGATGTCAGGAGGTCTTCTATGCACCACGCTTTGCCACGTTTGTTGATGGCCTTGGCCCTGTTGCTGGCCCTGGTTGTGCCTGCGGCCGCAGAAAACGGCTTGGCCATTGATCCCAAAGCCTGTCTGGAATGTCACGAAGATGTGGTTTCCGTCGGCGAATTCAGTGCCTCGGTCCATGGCCAGAATGCCTGTACCAGCTGTCATGTCGAGCTGTCCGATTTGCAGGGGCACATCGATGGCACGGTGATGCCCGAGCCGGTCAGTTGTGTTCGCTGCCACAAACAACAGACTGCCGAGCATTATGCCAGCGTGCATATGCTCAACGATATCAAGTGCGCTGATTGCCATGCCCAGATCCACACCCTTGCTTCCTGGAAGGGGGAGAAGCAGAAGGTGGTGGAGACCTGTACTGGCTGCCATGACAATCATGAAAATTACATGGAATCGTCCCACGGCAAGGGTGTTCTCGCCGGGAATCCCGATTCGGCCGCTTGCCACGACTGCCACAACCTGCATGAAGTCAAGCCCCTGGGGGAAGCCAATTCCAGGGAGAACCGCGAGTTTCATACCAGCGTCTGCCTCAAGTGCCATGCCGACGAAGAGATGATGGCTCGTAACGGCGTCTTTAACGTCGCCGTCAAAACCTACATGGACAGTTACCACGGCAAGAACTTTCGTCTGGGCTATCCCGAACTGGTTGCTGGCTGTGCCGACTGCCACACCTCGCACGGTGTCTTGCCCGCAGACGATGTGCGCTCGAGCGTAAACGAGGAAAATCTGGTGGCGACCTGCGCCGTCTGTCATGATAAGGCGACGCCGCTCTTCACCATGTATTACTCCCACGGTTCCCACGACAAAGACAAGTATCCGATTCTTTATTATACCTTCGTCGCCATGACCACCTTGCTGGTGACGACCTTTGGGGTCTTCTGGATCCACTCCCTGCTCTGGATGTTCCGCGGCTTTGTCGAAAACCGCGAGAAGAAGCGGGAACTGATGGAGCATGGCTTCGTCCAGCACATCAAGGATCCGCACAAGATGTACCGCCGTTTCACCAAGCGCCACGTCTTCTTGCACTTCCTGGTAATCATCAGCTTCCTCGGCCTCTCTCTGACCGGCCTGCCGCTGAAGTTCGCCGACCAGCCCTGGGCCAAGGTCTTCATGGACTTCTTCGGTTCGGCGGCTAACGCGGCCTACATCCACCGGATCTGTGCCGGGATCACCTTTGTCTATTTCGGTGCCGCGATCTACATGTCCATTAACTTCCTTTTCATTCGCAAGGACATCCCGGGGAACTTCCTGCAGCGGTTGTTCGGACCCGAGTCCCTCTGTCCTAACTTCCGCGATATCCGCGATGTGACCAATATGGTCCGCTGGTTCCTCTTCCGCGGGCCGAAGCCGACCTTCGAGCGCTGGACCTACTGGGAGAAGTTCGACTTTATCGCGGTCTTCTGGGGTATGTTCGCCATCGGCGGCTCTGGCCTGATGCTCTGGTTCCCTGAGTTCTTCGGCTCGTTCCTCCCCGGCTGGGCCTTCAACGTCGCGACCATCGTCCACTCGGACGAAGCGCTTCTGGCTACCGGCTTCATCTTCACCGTCCACTTCTTCAACACCCACGGACGGCCGGAGAAGTTCCCCATGGACTTCGTCATTTTCAATGGGGAAATGCCGAAGGAAGAGTTCATCCATGAGCGCGGCGATCAATGGAAGCGTTACGAAGAAGCCGGCACCCTGCATCTCTACGAGAAGCTCAAGCCGAGCGGGATTCTCTACGACTTCTTCTTCAAGACCCTGGGCTTTACGGCGGTCTTTATCGGACTTTCGCTGGTTGTTCTTATGGTTTACGCGTTCATGCACGGTTCCCACTAGGGGTCTGCATTGTTTGTGAAGTAAAAGAAAAGGGTCGCCGATTTCGGCGGCCCTTTTCTTTTGGCGGTAAATCCTTGAGATTGCAGTAGAATAATTAAAAACTTATCCGTTGACTTAACTTGACCTGAATGATACTAAGCCGATATGTTCGGTCGGAAATACCCCGGCGGCGCCAGTAGTCGGGATTTTCCACTTTTTGATCTATCGGGCCCGATGCCTCCAGGGGTTCCGAAATTTAACTGAAGATGAGCCAGGGAAAGGAAACGCCTATGAAAAGACTGTCGGAAATTGTTGGTGCATTCACCCGGGGAATCGCCCGGAGCCGGGTGTCGCTGATCGGGGCGATGATCGTGACGGCCTCCGCGCCCTTCCTCTTCGGTGCGATTTTTTACGATGTGCTCTTTCACATCGACAATACCTACATCGCCGGAGCAATTTACATGCTCCTTGGCCCCGCCTTCATCGGCGGTCTGATTCTGGTTTTTCTCGGTCTTTTCTTTTTCAAAGGGAAGGAGGAGGTTCGGCTCTTTACCCTGGACTATCTCCGCGACTACTTCACCGATCCGCACAAGTTCAATCGCATGCGCAAGCTGGTCTTTTTCGCGGTCTTCCTCACCGGCATCAACATCCTTATCGTTTCCCTGCTCGGTTATCGTACCTACCATTACATGGAGTCCGTCGCCTTTTGCGGGGAATTTTGCCACACGGTCATGAATCCTGAACGGACCGCCTATCTCAATTCGCCCCATTCCCGCGTGACCTGTGTTGAATGTCATATCGGTGCCGGGGCCGACTGGTTCGTCAAGTCGAAAATTTCCGGCGCGCGCCAGCTGTTCGCCGTGGCGCTCAACACCTATCCACGCCCCATCGCTACGCCGGTCCACGGTCTGCGCCCGGCGCGGGATACCTGTGAGGAATGTCATCGTCCGGAAATGTTCCATGGCGACAAGCTGGTGATCAAAGACAAATTCTTGGAAGATGAACAGAACACCAACGTCAAGACCGTCTTACTGATGAAAGTCGGCTCGGCCGGCGATCGCACCTCCAGCTCCCACGGCATTCACTGGCATGTGGCGGCGGAGAACAAGATTTTTTACCGTCCTTCCGATCACAGCCGGATGAAGATCCCCGAGGTCATCCAGGCCGCTGAGGATGGCAGTCTCCTGGTCTATCGCTCCAGCGAGGCCAATGCCGAATTGCAGGCGTCGGGAAAGGCCGGTCTGCAGTCTTTGCGGAGTGAGCAGGTCGCCGTGGCCGATTCCGGGCAAAGCCATCCTGCTTCCCGAGCCGCGAGTGGGCGCTGGATTGCCGGACCCAAAGGAAAACAGAGCGAACGTCCCCCGGAAGTTAAGGATATCCGCGCCTATGCGGAACAGGGCGGCTATGTCATGGAAGATCTGCGGGAGATGGATTGCATCGACTGTCACAACCGCCCGACCCATATCTATCTGCCGCCGGGAGTGGCTGTGGACAACCAGATCATGAGTGGGCAGATCGACGTCTCCATCCCCTATATCAAGAAAAAGGCCATGGAGGTGGTCCTTCGTGAGTATTCCTCGCAGGACCAGGCGAAGGAAACGATCGCCGCGGAAATTCGGGAATTTTATGGCACCAACTATCCGCAGGTGAGTGCCGAGGCGCTGGAAAGATCGATTGCCGGCATCCAGCAGGCCTATGCCGAGAATGTCTTCCCCGAAATGAACATCCAGTGGGGAACCTATACCAACCATCTCGGTCACAACGATGACGTGGGTTGCTTCCGCTGTCACGATGAAGATCACGAGACGGAAACCGGCGAGGTCATCTCCATGGACTGCGATACCTGCCACACCATTCTCGCCGAGGATGAAGCCGACCCGGAAATCCTCCGTACCCTGTCGGGCGGATAACCGTCGCGAAGAGAGCCTGAAAACTAAAAGCCCCGTCATCGAGAGATGACGGGGCTTTTTCCTTGGGTCGCCAGCCCGCTGTTCCGGCTGACTTGTTCGTCCTGCGGGGCAGAACGATATATCCCCCCTTCGGGGGCGGTGACTTCTATGTTTTGTTGTGAGTCTCTATGTGTTTAATCCTCCTTTCGTTTGATTTTAGTTTAACGACAGGGGAGGAATAATGCAATGGGGGCGGGAACGATTTTTGACGGGATCAAAAACGGATGACGGCCGAGGCCCAGGTGAGGCCGGCGCCGAAGGTGACCATGCCGACCAGATCACCGGGGCGAATGCGGCCGGCGTGAAAGGCTTCGTCGAGGGCGATGGGAATAGAGGCGGAAGAGGTATTGCCGAAGCGGTCGACATTGATGTAAACGCGGTCGGTGGGAATGTCAAAGCGCTTGGCGACGCCTTCGATAATGCGCAGGTTGGCCTGGTGCGGGATCAGGAGTTGGAGATCCGTCGGCACGATCCCGGCTTCCTGCAGAACTTGCTGCATGGCGTTGCTCATGGCCGTCACCGCATGGCGGAAGACTTCGCGACCGGCCATGTGAATGGTGTGCAGTTGCTCGGCGGTATTTTCCGGCGTTGGCGGGTTCAGGCTGCCGCATCCGGGGTTGTAAAGCAGTTTGACATGAGCACCGTCGCTACCGAGGCAGGTATGAATGATGCCGCGCTCCCCTTCGGCGGCACCGAGGACGACGGCGCCGGCACCATCGCCGAAGAGAACGCAGGTGTCCCGATCCTGCCAGTTGACCATGGAGGAGAGGATCTCTCCGCCGATCACCAGCGCCTTGCGATAGCCCGAGGCGAGCATGAGACCCTCGGCGATCTGTAGGCCGTAGAGAAAGCCGGAACAGGCGGCGGAAAGATCGAAAGCGACGGCGTGTTTGGCGCCGATCATTTCTTGGATGATACAGGCGGTCGCGGGAAATTTCATGTCGCCGGTGACCGTTCCGAGGATGATCAGATCGATTTCCTCGGCCGTCACTCCGGCGGCATCGAGGGCGCGGGTGGCGGCCTCGGCGGCAAGAGCGGAAAGGGGTGTCCCAGGCGTGACGATGCGCCGTTCTTTGATGCCCGTGCGCTCCATGATCCACTGATCGCTGGTGTCGACCATCTGCTCCAGGTCGGAGTTGGTCAGAATCCGGTCGGGAACGGCGTGACCGGTACCTAGGATCATGGCATGGGGCATTTTCGGCATGAGACATCTCCCGGCGGGTTACAAGACAAAACAAAATAGCACTTTAGCCCGCGCAGCTCAAGACATACCGCCGGGAAACCACCCAGCCTGGGATGGGTGGTTTCCCGCATGCAATTAGGCTTCCGAGCTTTCCGGCTTATCCGGCGAAATTGGTGCCACCGGTGGATTTTGACCGTTTTTGACGAAAAGGTGCACATCCTGTTGCGGGAAGGGAATTTCGATCCCGGCTTCGCGGAAAAGGCGATCGATACTCTGGAGCAGGGCGCTGCGGACCCCAAGCATGCTGTCGGCGTCGGCGACCCAGACACGGAGCTCGAAATCGAGAGAACTTGCGCCAAATGCCGTGAATATAGGCGACGGCGCGGGGTTCTGGAGAATCAGTTCCTGCTCCTTGGCCGCTTCAATCAGAAGCGAGAGGACTTTGTCGACGTCGCTGCCGTAGGCGACCCCCACGGGGATGACGATCCGGGCGATGCTGGAACTCAGAGTCCAGTTGGTGACCTTCTGGGAGATGAACTCCGAGTTCGGCACAATGATTTCCGCTCGGTCGGGGGTTTCAACGATGGTTGAGCGCAACCCGATTTTTCGCACCGTGCTCCATTTGCCGTCGATGACCAGGGCGTCGCCGACCCGTACCGGACGTTCGAAAAGAAGGATGATGCCGCTGACGAAGTTGTTGACGATGTTCTGCAGGCCGAAACCGATACCAATACCGAAGGCACCGGCCAGGAAGGCGAAGCTTTTGAGTTCGACCCCGGCCAGCCCCATGGCGAAGATGAAGCCGAAGAAGATGATGGCATAATGCAGCAGTTTCTTGATGGCGTCGCGGATGCCGCGATCCAAGTCACGATGGGGAAAAACCTGCGACTCAAGAACGGAGCGCATGAGCCAGGAGAAGGTAAAGGCGAAGTAGAGCGTCAGGCTGAAGAGGGCGATCATCTTGAGGGAGATCGTCATTTCACCGATCTGGGCACTCATGCCGGTAAGGGCTTCCCAGGCCTGTCCAGCGGAGTTGTAGACACCCCAGATGACAAAAAACAGAAGGAAACAATAGGCGCCGAGGAATATCTTGAAAATGATCGACAGCCGCGCAACGAGATCGTCGCCGTAGCGATAGAAGAAGGGGCGGCGGATGACCACGGTGTGGGAAAAGACATAGCGAATGGCGCCGTGAGCAAGTCGCAGGGTCATGACGAAATAGAGACCGAGAAAGACGGTGCTGACCGAGGAGTTGATCAGGCGCGATGCCAGGTTGCTGTAACCACTGGCTTGGGCAACCAGAGCGACGAGCAGAATTACCGCACCCCAGCGTAGAGCTTTGGTGAACCAGTCCTTGCGGCCGTCATGGGCGTTCTGGTTCGCGCGGGCGATCAGCAGCAGGACCGGGATGCCGAGCAGGCACAGGGCGGTAAGGTAAAGCCGGTAAAGAAGGGGGGGGAAGGCGATCAGCTGAAGCACCTGGGTAATGGTGAAAAGGACCGCCAGCAGATAGATCATCAGTCGCTTGCGGGGGTTGCTGACGATGCCGGTGACCAGCACTGCTGTGGAGAGTGCCGCCAGCAGCGTGATGCCCATGCGCCAGAAGGAGGGCATGGAGCCGTACAGGTAACTGAAGGAGATGACCGAAACGAAGATGCCCGTTGCCCAGGGATGGTCGGCCATGAATTTCCATTCTTCATGGATACTTCCCCCTTTGCGGTGGCGAAGAATGAAAAAGGCCAGAAGTAGCGTCGTTGCCACCTGCAAGAGCGCTACCCAGGGCTTTTCCTGAAGGAAATCCCATTGGATTTTGGTCGCTTCGAGGATGCCCGTGGTGGTAGCGGTGATCAACTCCGGGGTGAACTGAAGATAAAAGTCTTTGCTGATAAACGAGTGGGTCGTTTTTTTGAAGGTCTGCTTGCGCAGGGTATTGAGCGTTCTCTCGATCTTGTTTTGCACGTCCAGCATTTCGGTTTGCAGAGACGAGATCTCTTTTTGCACCTCGACCAGCGGCGCCGATATCTCCTTGGCCCGCTCCCCGACCTTCTGGGCCTGGGCGATGCTTTTCGTAAAGGCCGTGACCGGGATCTCTTCCGTCGTGCCCTTGAGCTCTGCCCGCCAGTTCTTCCAGAAGTCCTCTTCCGTTTTCCATTGTTGGCGGAGGGTTTCCAGTTGGGTGAGCCGTTGCGAGAGGGTATCGACGAGCTTGCGCAGCTCGGTCATGTGATTGCCTACCGTCCCGCGCATTTCCAGCAAGCGGTCAAAGGTCCACTGCTCGACCTCCCCGAGGGCGGTCACCCGCTTCATGATTTCGGCCTGGCGGGACTTGATCCCCTCCATCTCGGTCGTGATCTGTGTCAGGTCGGCAAGAGGCGCCATTTCAGCCTCGGCCTTCATGGCGTTTTCGGAGATTTGCGAAGCCTTGGGGATGATCTCGGCAACGCTGGGGAAGGTCCGTTTCTCGACCGTTGCCGGGGGCGCGCTTTCCTCAGCCGGGGTCAGGGTAGGAAAGAGGAGAAAGCAAAGAAAAAAGAGGCGAAGAAAAGTCATAGAGTAAAAATTCCGTAGAAGTCTAGGTGCTGAGAAAAAACTCTGCTCAAGGGGGACACGTTGTTTTGTGTCCACCTTGAGCAGGAAAGAATCAGAAATTAGCGATGGGCAGTGGCATCAAACCCCAGGAGTAGTCAGGACCGGCCGCGGGGTCTGGTCCGTCTGCGGCGGCAGCACCGGGTGCGTGACCACCGGTTGCTCGCCGGTCAGGGTTTTGAGGAAGGCAGTAATCGCGGAGGCTTCCTCTTTATTCAGGGCGATGCCTAGTTGCGCAGAACCCATGATGCGGACCGATTCGTTCAGGCTCCAGACCTTTCCCGAGTGGAAGTAGGGCGGGGTCAAGGCGACGTTGCGCAAGGGCGGGGAGCGGAAGGCATATTCATCCCCAGCGGTATTGGTCACCTGGAAACGACCGGTATCTCCTTCGGGGAGAATCTCACCTGCAGGTTTCTCTACGACGCCAAAGGGGAAATAACCGGTGCCGCCCATGTTGACGCCGCTGTGGCAACCGACGCAGCCCTTGTTGATGAAGAAGTCGAGCCCCTGGGTTTCCTCGGCGGAAAGGGCCTTTTCATCCCCCTTGAGGAAGAGGTCGAAGGGGGCATTGGGGGTGAGTAAGGTCGCTTCGAAAATCTCGATGGCGCGGGCCATGTTGTCGAAGGTCACGGGCTCCTTCTCCTTGGGGAAGGATTTTTTGAAGAGTTCGACATATTCGGGCATGCTGTTCAGGGTGACCAGGACCTGCTCCGGGGTGTTGTTCATCTCGACGGAGGCCTGAACCGGCCCCTTGGCCTGCTCCATCAAGTCCTTGGCGCGGCCGTCCCAGAATTGGGCGGTGTTGAAGACGGCGTTATAGGTGGTCGGCGCGTTGCGCGGACCCTTTTGCCAGCCGTGACCGACGGAGGTCTCTTGCATGTCAGCGCCGGCCAGACCGACATTGTGGCAGGTCTGGCAGCTGATCAGGCTGGAGGCCGAAAGGCGCGGTTCGAAATAGAGCATGTGCCCGAGGAGAAGCTTCTCGGGGGTGGCGGGGTTGCCCTTCAGTTCCGGAGCGCTGGTGGGAATCGGCTCGAAATAGGACCGGCTCTGCTCAAGCAGGGTCTCTTGACCGCCCCAGGCGAGGCCGGTCGTCAGGGCGGTGACGGCGAGAAAACTGGTGAGGGTACGCAAGTTCATCGATCGTTCTCCTATAAAAGAGGGGTGAAATGGTTATAAATGTTTTAGCTTAAAGCGGGAGATTGTCAAGACGAAGGAGCGGGGGGAGTCGGGCTATTCCCAGAACATGCGCAGCGGGTCGGCGTCGACATGGCGCAGGATTTTGGCCAGATCCAGGCTGGGGCCGCAATTGAGATAGAAGGCCCAGGCACGGCGTTCGCCTTGGTAGTAGTGTAGGGACCACTGAGTCAGTTCCCGATGGTAGCGGAACTGGGCCACGGGGCGCACCGTTCGCTGCCGGCAGCCCGGGCAGCAATACTGCTCTTCGATCAAGGTGGCGCGGCTGCCGCTGAGTCGGTAGATCAGCCGGGAGTGCCCATGTTGTTCGCTGGACGGATGTGTCGCGCAGAAGTTCGTGAGAAGCTTGTCCGCGGATTTTCGGAGAAGTTCCGGTAATTCCATCGGTGGAATCAGGGGGGGCAGCAGGCGCAGACAGAGCGGAAAAGCGAGGTGCTCAGGTAGCGGTCGCCGCGGTCGGGGAGCAGAACGACGATGACTCCGGACGCCATGCCCTGGGCGACTTTCAGGGCGCCGGCCATGGCCGCGCCGCTCGACATGCCGACGAAAATCCCTTCTTCCAGGGCCAGGCGTCGGGCAGTTTCGAAGGCGTCCTCATCCTCGACAGTGAGTTTCTCGTCCAGTTCTTCTTCGTGATAGATCTCCGGGACGATCGCCTCGCGCATGTTCTTGAGACCCTGCACCTTGTGCCCCAGGCGAGGTTCGATGCCGACGATACGCACCCCGGGCTTGGCTTCCCGCAGAAAGCGCCCGGTCCCCATGAGGGTTCCGGAGGTCCCCATGCCGGCGACGAAAACATCGATCTCGCCGGCTGTCTGGCGGAAGATTTCGGGCCCCGTGGTTTCGTAATGGGCCAGGGGGTTGTTCGGGTTGGCGTACTGGTTGGGCATGTAATAGCGGTCCGGGTCGTCGGCAAAGATCTGGTGTGCCAGGCGGATGGCGCCATCGGTCGTCTGGCAGGCTTTCGACAGGACCACCTCGGCGCCGTAGGCTTCGAGGACCGCTCGGCGCTCCATGCTGACACAGGCCGGCATAACCAGTTTCACCCGGTAGCCCCGGGCGGCGCCGATCATCGCCAGAGCAATACCGGTATTGCCGGAGGTCGGTTCGAGAATTGTTTTTCCCGGGGAAAGCAGACCACTTTCCTCGGCCTTTTTCACCATATACCAAGCCGGCCGATCCTTGACCGAACCCCCGGGGTTGTTCCCTTCGAGCTTGGCGAAAATCCGAACCGGCAGGCCGGCGGCGAGGCGAGTCAGTTCCACCAGGGGGGTGTTACCGATCGCCTGGGGCAGACTGAAATCAGCGGCGGGTTGTATCATGAAAGTTCCTTGCGCAAAGCTTTTAGAGGATAAGAACGGCCCATCTTACCGGACCGTTTCCGGGAATACAACACGAATGAATTTGCCCCTGTCATCCCCTGGTTGCCGGGGAAATGGCAAAAACAAAACCGCCGCCCCCTGGTCAGGGGCGGCGGTTGTTCCGAGTCGAGCTAGGGGCGGGAATAGACGGAGTTTTTACCGCTGTTCTGATCCGCCAGAGCGGCCCCGCCTGGATTTCCTTTCAGGGGCATCGCCATGTCTCCCAGGATGCGGCGCGATTCGCCGATGTAGGGATCCTCGGCCAGTTCCTTGAGCCACGCCTTCTCCCGTTCCGCATCGTCCAGGGTGAGTTCTTTCTTGGCGTCGGCCTCATCGTCGTCCATGCCCATGGCCCCGTGCCCCATGAGTTTGCTGGTGCGAAGTTTTTTCTCCTCCTCCCGCTCCTTGCGTACCACCTCAAGGGCGAGGCTTTGCCGGGTCTGTTCCCGGCGTTCTTTGGCCCGCTCCGTTTCGGCGAGGATATCGTTGAATTCCTCGCTCGCGTCGATGCGCTCCTGGCTTCGGTCGATCAGGGGGGGGAGGACCAGGGGGGCCTTCCAGGGGGTGAAGTTGGTGCTTTCCACACTGTCCCAGGGGAGAGAGTTGTCGACATATTGCTCACCCGCCTCCACATGGCGCAGAGGGTCGGGGAGGATGATGTCGGGGACGACGCCGCGGTACTGGGTCGACTCGCCGCTCACCCGGTAGAACTTCTGCGTCGTCACCTTCATCGCCCCTAAGGGACGGTATTGGTCGAGATTGATGAAAGGGAGATTGGCGTCGAGGTCGGCCATGGTCTGTACCGTCCCCTTGCCATAGCTGTGCTCGCTACCGATGATCACCGCCCGGCGGTAATCCTGGAGGGCGCCGGCGAGGATTTCCGAGGCCGAGGCGCTGAACTTGTTGATCAGCACCACCATCGGTCCGCGGTAGTCGATGGCGGGATCCTGGTCGGAAAGGACGTTGATGCGGCCGTTACGGTTTTTTATCTGCACCACCGGTCCTTTCTCGATGAAGAGTCCGGTGATGGAGACCGCGTCGGTGAGGGCGCCGCCACCGTTGTTGCGCAGGTCGAGAACCAGACCGTCGATGCCGGCCTGGGTCATTTTCTGCAGCTCCTCGCGCACGTCGTCCGTTGAGTTGCGGCCGTCGCCACCGCGTACCGTATTCTTGAAATCGCGGTAAAAGCTGGGGATGCGGATATAGCCGAACTTCTTCTTGTTCGCCTCGTCCTCCAGGATCGTCCCCTTGACGAAGGTTTCCTCGATCTGCACCACGTCGCGGATGATGGGGATGATCAGACGTTGCCCATCGGGCTTTTTCACCGTCAGGCGTACTTCTGTCCCCTTCTTGCCGCGGATCAGGCTGACGGCGTCGCGCAGGCGGGCGTCGGTGACATCGACCGGCTCGCCCTTGCCCTGGGCCACTTCGAGGATGATGTCCTCGGCCTGCAGTTGTCCCTGGCGGCTGGAAGCGCTGCCGGGGATGACGCGGATGACCTTGATGTAGCCGTCCTCTTCCTGAAGGGTGGCGCCGATCCCTTCGAGTGAGCCGCTCATGCTGATGTCGAAATCTTCCTTCGACTGGGGCGGCAGATAGTTGGTATGGGGATCGAAGGCGCGGGCGATAGCGTTGAAATAGCGGTCGAAGTGATCCTGCTCGGTCTCCTTGCGCATGCGGTCGAAAAAGTCGGCGTTGCTTTTGCGCACCTTGTCGCGGGCGGCTTCGAGCAGCTGCGCCTCGGTTTTCGCCGGTTTTTTCCCCTCGGCCTTGGCTTTTTCCTCTTCGTCTTCAAGCAGGTTCAGGTAGCGGACCAGCACCTGGAACTTGAGGATCTTGCGCCAGCGCTCCCGCAGTTCCGCTTCATCCTTGCAGAAGTCGAGCTTCTCCGGATCGGTTTCGAGGCTTTCATCGACACTGAAATCGAATTTTTGTTCGATCAGCTCTCCGGCCAGTTGCTCGACCTGGCTCACCCGCAGGGACATGACACGGGCGCCGAGGGCGGCCAACTCCAGCCGTCCGCGATTGATCTCATCGTCGATCCGGGTGGCGAAGACCTCCAGCTTGTCGGCGTCTTCTTTGAGCAGGAAGCGTTTCTGGCCGTCGAGCTGTTTGAGGTAAAGATCGAAGGCGGCGCGGGAGAGGGCGTCGTCGATCGGTTTCTGGCTGTAGTGGTTCTGGTTGATCTGGCCGCGCAGAATGAAACTGAGCAGCCGGGCGCGGTTGATGTCGAACTCCTCGACAGGCGGGGCAGCCAGGGCGGAGACGGCGGTGAAGAGTAGAGTCAGAGAGGCGAAAAGGAACTTTTTCATCGGGGACGACATGGGGGGTCCTTACGTGCGAGGAATCGGAGCGGTCGGTCCGGTTCGGGGATTGGTGCGCGGTTATTCATTGCGACATATGCATAAAAGATTACCACGACCGTAGTGATTGTGGTCAAGGGGTAAGCTCAGGTTTCCTAGGCTTTTTCCTGCAAATGACGAATTTTTCCTCGAAATGGCCATTTGTGGAACATAAACCGCTGTTTTGCGGTTGCAGGAAAAAAAAGCCCGTGTTAGCTTGAATTCATGTATACGGCATCGGGGCGGGTTCTAGTGCCAACCACACGCCTTCCGGATCGGGGGCAAGCGACGAGGAGATGACGGGGATGCACCAACAAAAGTTGAGTCTGGGACGAGCGGGTTACGAATTCGCGGGTTTTTCACCGGAACGCTGGGAAACCCTGCGGCGCATCGCCGGCGAGCGTTGCGAGGCGGCCCGCTGGCGCGAGGAGCAGAAAGCGCGGGGGATCTGTCCCGCCATCAAGATCATGGAGGATCTTATCGGCTAGCCTATCCCATGCAAAATTGTCCAGACTGTCGAAAGCGGGAACCTGCCAGGGGTTCCCGCTTTTATTTTGGAGCGTCCTCTTGCCGGAAGAAGGAGCGCATCGCTTCCAGAACTTCCACCGTCGGTGCCGCCAGGGTGCGCGCCGCCGGCAGGGAGCGGAGAAAGATTCGACCGTAACCCTTTTTCACCACCCGTGTGTCGAGAATCAGCACCACTCCGCGATCGTCGCGGTGGCGGATGAGGCGGCCGAAGCCCTGCTTGAATTTGATGACCGCCTGGGGGACGGTGTAGTCCATGAAGGCGTCGCCGCCCTGTGCCTCGATCGCCTCGGCCCGCGCCTCCAGCACCGGTTCCGTCGGCACTTTGAAGGGCAACCGGGTGATGATCACCTGTTCCAGCGCCCGCCCCGGCACATCCACCCCCTCCCAGAAGGAATCGGTGCCGAAAAGGACGCTGGCCGGGTCGTCGCGGAAGGTCTTGAGCAGCCGATGGCGGCTGTCTTCCCCCTGGCGCAGGCAATGATAGCCCCGGGCGCCGAGGACCGGTGCCAGTTCCCCATGGACCCGCCGCAATAGGGAATAGGCGGTGAAGAGGACGAAGCTGCGGCCGCCGGCGGCGAGAATCGCCTGTTCGGTGAGATCGCGAACCTGTTCGGGATAGCCCGGACGCCCCGGCTCGGGGAGGTCGGTGGGGATGGCGAGGAGCGCCTGGCGGGCAAAATCGAAGGGGGAGGCGAGGAGCAGTTCGCTGAGCCGTCCCGGTTCGGTTCGGTCGAGGCCGACCCGTTCCTCAAAATAGCGGAAGGATTGCCCGACGGTCAGGGTGGCACTGGTCATGACCACCGTCTTGTAGCGGTCGTAGATTCCCTGTTTCAGAGACCCGGCGACAGCGAGAGGGGCGGTCTGCAACCGGGTGACGATCCCCATGCCGCGGCCGATGCGCCCTTGGCTCACCTCCAGCCAGGCGCAGGTCTCCGGCTCCTCGGCGAGAAAGGCGCGCAGATCGCCGGCGATCCCCTCCAGGCGGCCGGCCGGGGCGCGCAGGTCGAGCAGTTGCCCATGCAGCTGCTCCAGGGTCGCCTCGGGCAGGGCCTCGCAGGCCTTGAGCAGTTCGCGCAGCTTGCGGCCGAGGCCGTCACCGGCTTGAATCAATTCACGGACGCGCTCGCGCATCGATTCCCAGGCGGGGCTGGCGGTGAAGGGGGGAACCAGGCGCTGCTTGAGGGCCTCGCCCGGGCCGATGGCCTTGCCGAGGGCTCGGGCCAGCTCCTCGCCGATGGCCTCCAGGTTGAAAACAGCCTGCTCCCCCAGGGCTTGGCATGCGCTGAGCAGTTCCTCGACCTGGCCGTGCAGCTCCCGGTAAAGGCGGTCCTCATTCTCCGGCAGTTCCCGGGCCAGGGCGTTGAGGAAGCGCGGCAGCAGGCCCCGTTCGGGCTTGCGCGGATGCCGCAGCTTACCGAGTTGGCGGCTGAAGGAAAAGCGCGTCACCTGGCCGGCGAGGAAATTGGTGGCGACATCCTCCAGATGATGGGCCTCGTCGAGGATGATGCGGTCGAAGGGAGGAAGGACGGCGGCGGTCGTGTAGTTGTCGGTGGCCATGCGCAGAGCCAGGTCCGAGAGGAGCAGGGCGTGGTTGACCACCAGCAGGTCGGCCTGGGCCGCCAGTCGCCGCGCCTTGTGGAAAAAGCAGCCGGCATAATGGGCGCAGCGCACCCGGGCGCACTGGTCGATTTCACAGCGCACCTCTTCCCAGACCTGTTCCTTGGGCAGAAAGGGAAGTTCCTCCTTGGAGCCATCGCTGGTGCGTTCGGCCCAATCGAGAATAGCGCGCAGTTCGCCGCTCAACTCCTCCTCGAAGAGCCCCGGCTCCAGCCGGGCCGTTTCCGCCCGGCGCTTGCAGAAGTAATTGCTGCGCCCCTTGACCAGAACCGCTCTGAATTCCAGGTTGGTGGCTCGGCGCAGAAAGGGGAGATCCTTGCGGATCAGTTGTTCCTGAAGATTGATGGTATTGGTCGAGACGACCACCCGTTCGCGGTTGGCCAGCGCCCAGAGGATGGCCGGCACCAGATAGGCGAGGCTCTTGCCGGTGCCGGTACCGGCCTCGATTACCGCCAGGCGGCCGTGGTTGAAGGCCTCGCCGACGGCGAAGGCCATGCGCAGCTGTTCCGGACGGTCCTCGTAGTCCGGCAGGGAGCGGGCTACCAGTCCTTCCGGACCGAGAATCCCGTCGATGCGCTCCGGCGCCACGTCCTCTTCCCGGTGGGGGGCGAAAGGTTCCACCACCCTGTACACATTTTCCACAGGGTTGTCCACAATGAAGAAACCGACGCCCAGTTCGCCGAGACGCCCGGCGATTTCGATGTCGGCCCGGGACGGCCGGAGGTTTCCCGAAGGGTGGTTGTGGATGACCACGTCGCCGTGGCGGCAGACCTGGAGGATGGCCGGGACCGCCTCGGCGTTGCCCCGGGCCAGTGTCTCGGCATCGCAGACGCGCCCTTCGCTGTCGGCGCGGCCGAGAAAAAAGACCTCGTTGCCCCCAGCCGCCGCAATGGCGTGGCGCATCAGCAGGCGGGTTTCGGCGGTAAAGCTTTGATTCATGGGAAGAAGGCTCCTTGGTCGCGGCATTATAGGGGAGGGGGCAGGAAAAGGAAAGGAATGGAGCAGGCTTTTTTGATGGCGAAGAAAATATATATTGACAACTGAATGTATCAGGCAATATTGTGCATATACACAAATCAACCCGAAGGAGCAACTTCATGAATTCAGCGGAAATCTACCGTGCCCACTCCATCAAACCCCTCGACAGTTTTGTCGCCGATTTCGAAAAAGCCGCCGTCAAGCGCGGCTTCAGCATTCACAATCGGGACAACATGGCCATGGCCGATCTCTATCGGGAAAAGAACCACCCCATGCCGGAAGATTTCGATCTGCACATGATCCAGATCTGCAAGCCGGACAAGTCCTCCCAGAGTTTCCAGACCAACATCGAGCGCGCCCCGCTCATGCCCAAGTTCGTCATGGCGTTCAGTAAAGACGGCGCGACCGAGGTGCGTTTTCTCTACTACAGCAAGGAACTGATCGCTTCATTGATTCCCGGCGATGCGGTCTTCCCCGAATCCCTGGAGCAGACCTACGGCGCGATTCGCGCGATGATCGAGGAAGCCCTGTAACGGGCGGATATCTAACGTTCCTTTTTCACGACCCCTGGCTTCGGGCCCGTCGCGGCGGACCCCCGAGGAGAACGAACCATGCTCAATTTTTTGAAAATCCTCCAGAAAAACCTGTCCTTGGCGATTCCCGTAGCGATGATCCTCGGCCTGCTCGCCGGCGGTTATCTTTTCGATGCCGCTCCCCTGAAAAGCCTCATCATCCCCATCACCTTCCTGATGGTCTATCCGATGATGGCGACCCTAAACGTGCGCTCGGTCTTCACCGGCTCCGACCTGCGCCTGCAGGTTGTGACACAGATCATCAACTTTGTGCTGATCCCGCTCGTTGTCTACTTCCTCGGCAAGCTCTTTTTTACCGGCAGTGAGGCCAAATACGGGCTCTGGGCGGTCGGCCTCTTTCTCATCGGGGTCTTGCCGGCCTCGGGCATGACCATCTCCTGGACCGGTTTTGCCAAGGGAAACAAGGAGGCGGCGACCAAAATGCTCGTCTTCGGTCTGCTCATCGGTGCCCTGGCGGCGCCGGTCTATACCAAGGTCTTCATGGGGGCAACGGTCGATGTGGATATGCTGCACATGTTTCAGCAGATCTGTCTCTTCGTCTTCCTGCCTCTGGTGGTGGGACTTCTGACCCAGAACTATCTGCGCAAGAAGCACGGCCAGAAAGCCTGGGCTGAGGTCTACAGCCCGATGTTTCCGCCCTTTTCGGCGCTGGGGGTGACGTTGATCGCTTTCGTCGCCATGGCCCTGAAGGCTAAGACGATCCTCGCCAACCCGGCGGATATCCTGAAGATTCTCATCCCGCTGGCAATCTTCTATTTGCTCTCCTATGTGCTGCTGTCGCTTGTCGGCAAGTTCTTCTTCCGTCGTGAAGATGCCATCGCCATGGTCTTCGGCGTGGTCATGCGCGACCTTTCCATCGCTCTGGCCATCGCCATGACCGCTTTCGGCAAGGAGGGGTCGACCATCGCTCTACTCATCGCCCTGGCCTACGTCATCCAGATTCAGTCAGCGGCCTGGTATATCCGCTTGGTGCCGCGTATTTTTGGTACCGCGCCGGGGGAAACGCCGACCAAGGCTTGATCTTTGGCGCCGGAGCGCCTTTAATATGAAAGTCTTCCCGGGGGACAGGCGGTAACGGCTGTCCCCCGGCTGTTACAGGAGAGTTCCTATGTCCCCCCGCCCCCGCAAGCCCCGTGTCTGTTGCCCGCATCGGGCGCCCGGCAGTTTGGTCTTCAAGCCCGCCGGAACGCCCCTTTCCGAGTTGGAGCGCATCGATCTGGATCGCGACGAACTGGAGGCGATCCGCCTTTGTGATCTTGACGGTCTCAGCCAGGAAACGGCTGGCGAGCGCATGGGCGTTTCCCGGGGGACGGTGCAGCGCCTGGTTTCCGGCGCCCGCCGCAAGGTCGCTGCCGCCCTGGTCAGCGGCGCCGCCCTGTATATCGCGCCATGGACCGAGGGCATGACCGGGAAGGAAGGGTCCGATGACGGAGAAGCCGACGGATAATCCCGCCCATCTCGCCACCATTCTCGACAGCGTCGCCGACGGCGTCTTTACCGTCGACGACGAGATGCGGATCACCTGGTTCAACCGGGCCGCCGAGGAAATCACCGGCTTTACCCGGGCCGAGGCGCTGGGGCAACGCTGCTGCGAGATCTTTCGCAGCAGCGTCTGTTTCAGCGCTTGTCCGGTGCGCGAGGCGATGACCGGCGGCGCCGATGTGATCAATCGCGAAGTGGATATCCTCGACCGGGACAACCGCGAGATCCCCATCTCGATCAGCGCCTCGGTGCTGCGGGACGAGGCCGGCCGCCCCGTCGGCGGGGTCGAGACCTTCCGCGACCTCTCGCGCCTGCGCGCTCTGCAGCGGGAGGTCGAAAAAAAATATACCTTTCACGATCTGGTCAGCCGCCATCCCGCCATGCGCCGGCTCTTCGACGTCCTGCCCGACGTGGCGGCGAGCGGGGCGACGGTCCTGCTGCACGGCGAGAGTGGCAGCGGCAAGGAGCTTTTTGCCCGCGCCCTGCATGATCTCAGCCCCCGCCGCGGCGGACCTCTGGTCACGGTGAACTGCGGCGCCCTGCCGGAGACGCTGCTCGAAGCGGAAATCTTCGGAGCCAAGAAGGGGGCCTACACCGGCGCGGTGGCCGATCGCCCCGGGCGTCTGGAGCAGGCGGAAAAGGGCACCCTCTTTCTCGATGAAATCGGCGATCTGCCCCTCTCTTTGCAGGTCAAGTTGCTGCGGGTGCTGGAGAACCGCGAGTACCAGCCCCTCGGCGGGCGGCGAGCGCGCATCGCCGATGTGCGCTTCATCGCCGCGAGCCATCGCGATCTGGAAGCGATGGTCGCCGAAGGCACCTTCCGCCGCGATCTCTTCTTTCGGGTCAATGTCGTCAAGCTCTCCATCCCGCCCTTGCGGGAACGCCGCGAGGATATCCCCCTGCTGCTGGACATGGCCCTGGACCGCTTCAATCGCGCCTACGGCAAGAAATTGCGCGGCTTCACCCCCGACGCCCTGCGCCTGCTGCTCGACCATGACTATCCCGGCAATGTGCGGGAGCTGCTCAATCTGGTGGAACGGGGGGTAATTCTGGGGCGAAGCGAACGGCTTGCTGCCGAACTCTTTTCCGAAGTGGCGTCGGCCGGCGCCCCCCTTGCCCCGCCGGCGCCGACAGCGGAGCCGTTGGACGAGGTGCTGCGCCGCCACGGTGGCAACCAGACCCGCGCCGCCCGGGAGTTGGGGATAAATCGCACCACCCTCTGGCGCCGGTTGAAAAAAGCGCACCGTGCCTGATCCCCTTGCGAGGTCGTGATGCTGTCCATTCTTCAGGAAACCTTTCTCCATGCCTTGATGATCAGCGGTTTCGTCTTCGTGATGATGCTGGTCATCGAATATCTCAATGTTCTCACCCAAGGGGTCTGGCAGGAAGGGCTGCGCGGCAGCCGCTGGCGGCAATATCTGCTGGCGGCTTTTCTCGGCGCCTCCCCCGGCTGTCTCGGGGCCTTCGCCGTCGTTTCCCTCTACTCGCACCGGGTCGTCTCCCTGGGGGCGGTGGTCGCGGCGATGGTCGCCACCAGCGGCGACGAATCCTTCGTCATGCTCACCCTGATTCCACAAGCCTCCCTCGGCCTCTTCTCGGTGCTCATGCTGGTCGGGCTGGCGGCGGGGATTCTCACCGATCGGTTGGTGTCGGAACGCGCGGCCGCCTGTCCCCTGGACGGGCCCGGCATCGCCTATCACCCACAGGAACCGTGCCGCTGTTTCCCCCGGGGTCAGATCCTTGCCCAGTGGCGGCACTGCACTCTCGCCCGGGCCGTGCTGATGCTCACCCTGACCCTCTTTTCCTTAAGTCTGGCGGCGGGATGGGTGGGGCCACCGGCCTGGAACTGGGTGCGCCTGACCCTGCTGCTGACGACCCTGACCGGGCTCTTCATCGTCGCCACCGTCCCCGATCATTTTCTCGAAGAACACCTCTGGCACCATGTGGCGCGGGTGCATGCACCGCGCATCTTCCTCTGGACCTTCGGGGCCTTGCTGGTGATGCACCTGCTTCTCAAGCCCCTCAACCTTGAGAGCTGGATCGCTGCCAACCCCCTGTGGCTGTTGCTGATCGCCGGACTGGTCGGCCTGGTTCCCGAATCGGGACCGCATCTGATCTTCGTCACCCTCTACAGCCAGGGGATTATCCCCTTCAGCGTGCTGCTGACCAGCTCCATCGTTCAGGACGGTCACGGCATGCTCCCCCTGCTGGCCGAATCGCGCCGGGATTTTTTCCAGGTCAAGGGGATAAATCTGGCGGTCGGCCTGCTGGTCGGCGGTCTCGCTTATCTGATCGGATACTGATCGGTGGACCTCTCGGAGAAAATCGCCCTTCAGTCCCTCGCCGTCAATGGGGCACTGGTGACCATCAAAGTGGGGCTGGCCCTTTTTTCGGGGAGCCTGGCGCTGCGCGCCGATGCCCTCCATTCTGCCACCGACGTTCTTTCCGCCCTGGTGGTGTGGATCGGTATCCGTATCGCCGGCCGTTCCAACCGGAACTTTCCCTATGGGCTGTATAAGGTCGAAAATCTCGTGGCTCTCGGCTCCTCGCTGCTCATCGCTTTGGCCGGTTATGAGATTGTGCGCGAGGTCTTTTCCGGCTCTGCCCAGGCCCTTGTGGAGAATAGCGTCGCCGCCGCCGTCGGCGTCGCCCTGACTATCGCCATCGCCTGGGTCTTTTCCCGTTACGAGCTGAAGATGGCGCGGCAAACGGGCTCGCCGAGCCTGCTCGCCGATGCTCGCCACATCTGGAGCGATATGCTCTCCTCCCTGGTGATCATGGCCGCCCTGCTCGGTTCGGCTTTCGGTATCGGCCTCGATCGTTACGCGGCCCTGGTCGCGGTCTTCTTTATCGGGCGGGCGGCTCTGGGGATCTTCCTCGACTCGGTTCGGGTGCTGCTCGATGCCTCCCTCGACCCCGCCGGGATCGAGGCGATCCGCGAGGTGGTCAACGCCGATCCTCGGGTGGCGCGGATCAACGAACTGCGGGCGCGCAACGCCGGCCGCTACAAATTTGTCGAGCTCGATCTGGCGCTGCGGGTGGAGAGCCTGGAAAAGGGGCATCAGGTGGCGGAGGAACTGAAGCAGCAGATCCGCTCGCGGCTGGAGCATGTCGATCATGTGCAGGTGCACTCCGCGCCGCAACGGAAGGAGACCCTGATCTTGGCCATGCCTTTGGCGGCTGACCGGAGTACGCTGTCCCGGCATTTCGGGGAAGCTCCCTGGTTTCGGTTGGTGACGCTCGACCCCCAAACCGGTGAGATCCGCGCCGACCATTTTCTCCGTAATCCCCATGAGCACCTGGAAAAAGCCAAGGGGATCAAGGTTGCCGGCTGGCTGCTCGAACAGGAGCTCGACATGATCGTGGTTCTTCAGGATCTCGGCGGCAAGGGGCCGGGTTTTGTCCTGGGTAATGCCGAGGTGGCGACCCGCCTGGCGGAGGCGGAGGAGGCCGAAGTGGTCTTGGCCGAGATCCGGCAGGATTGCCTGGAAGGACGGCTGTAGCTCTCTGTTCGCCAGGGCATGGCGTTGGCTCTTTACGAGCGATTGTTGCATTTTTCGTTGCAGGTGTTGCATTTTTGTTGCAGGCAGCTTTCCACCCTTTCTTCATAAAAAATCGAGTTCTTCCGCCTTTCTCCCGGACAAAACTGTTGCGCATGCAACAGATGCCGCCGTCATCAGTTTTCTCTTTATCTCCTTATCTTTTGTAACTATCTGAAATAAATAAAGAAAAATTTTATCGCTGTGCGGGTTGGTTTTGGCACGTCCTGTGGAATAAGGACAGGTATGAACTCGAACGCCGCCCCCGGACAATCTGTGCGTATCGCCGTCCCTGCCTATGGCAGCCGGATTATGCCGCGCTTCGGGCAGGCCCGGGAATTCTTCTTCGCCGAGATCGATCCGGCGACCCGCTCTCTGGATCAGCTGCAACCGCGCGTCTGGGATCTCTACAGCGATCCCCCCTTGGTGCCCTGGCTGGCCCGGGAGGGGGTGGCGGCGGTCGTCTGCGGCGGTATCCATCCCCGTTTCCAACTCGCTCTGGTCGCGGAGGGGATCGAAATCCATTGGGGGTTTCGCGGCGAAGTGGAAGAAGTGCTACGCGGCTGGCTTTCCGGCGGCTGTGAACCCTTGGGGAGTCTGACCCCGGGAAACGAAGAAAACCATCCCTGTCCCGTGCGCCGGTTGGCGCCCAAGCCCTGCCCCTGCCGGGACCAGCAAGGAGAAAAATCATGAAAATTGCCATCACTGCTCAGGGATCGACCCCCGAGAGCCCGGTGGACCAGCGTTTCGGTCGCGCCTACTGGCTGCTCTTTTACGATGAAGCCGCCCAGTCCTGGGAGCCACTGGAAAATTCCGCCGCCCGCAACGCCGTTCAAGGGGCGGGAATCCAGGCGGCCAAGCTCGTCGCCGAGCGGGGCGCCTCGGTGCTGATCACCGGCGTCACTGGCCCCAAGGCCTATCAGTCCCTGCATGCGGCGGGGGTGAAAATCATGCACGGCGCCGTCGGCACCGTGGCGGAGACGTTGCAAGCCTACCGTGACGGCAAGTTGCAGGAAGCCGACGCCGACTCGGCGACCGGCGGTTCCTGATCCGAAGCCCCGGCGCTTGTCCAAAAACAAACTCTACTTAAGCCCTCTTCAGGGCCTCAGCAAAGGAGATCGTCCCATGAGCAATGTCGAAGTCATCGCTATCCCTTCCATGTATCCCGGCGGCCTGGAGGCCAACCGGTCCGGGCATTTCGGGCGCTGCGACGTTTTTACCCTGGTTTCCGTGAATAACGGCGAAGTCCAGTCGGTGCGCACGGTGGCCAACGCCGAGCATTCCGAAGGGGGCTGCCTGGTGCCGGTACAGATTCTTCAGCAGGCCGGTGCGACTTCTCTGGTGGTGGCCGGTATCGGCATGCGGCCGCGCATCGGCTTTGCCCAGGCCGGGATCGAAGTGCTGGTCGGCCCGGGCGACACGGTTGGCGAGGTGATCGCCGCCTATCAGGACAATCAGGTGCGCCCCATCGCCGACAGCGACCTGTGCGGCGGCGGCCACGGACACTGATTGGGGCGGAGTGATAGCCCCGTTTTGCAGGATAAAATCGCGGTTAAAGGAGAGATTGAGAAATGAGTGCTAGTGCATGCGGCGGTGCCGCACAGGCGTCTTGTCCGAGTCAGGATAAACTGACGGCGAACCTCAACGGCATCAAGAACAAGATCGTTGTTCTGTCGGGTAAGGGGGGAGTCGGCAAGAGTACCGTCGCCACTAACCTGGCGGTGGGCCTTTCCCTGGCGGGCTTCAATGTCGGCCTGCTTGATGTGGATGTGCATGGTCCGAGCGTTCCCCATCTGCTCAAGCTCACGGGGGTGGTCCCCGGCTTCGAGGACGGGGTGTTGCAGCCGGTTCCCTGGAGCGACAAGCTGGGGGTCATGTCAGTCGGTTTTCTCGTCGAAAGCCGTAACGATCCGGTGATCTGGCGCGGCCCGCGCAAAACCGGGGTGATCGAACAGTTCATGCGCGAGGTCAACTGGGGAGAGCGGGATTTCCTGGTGGTCGATTGCCCCCCGGGCACCGGGGATGAACCCCTGTCGGTGTTGCAGCGCCTGCAACCGGATGCCAAGGTGGTGGTGGTGACGACGCCGCAGCAGGTGGCGATCGCCGATGTGCGCCGTTCGATCAGCTTCTGTCGGGCGCTGGGGGCGCCGATCGTCGGCCTGGTGGAAAACATGAGCGGCTATGCCTGCCCCCATTGCGGAAAGGTCGAGGAACTTTTCTCCGCCGACGGCGGGGTCGACCTCTGCGCGGAAATGGGCGTGCCCTTTCTCGGTCGGATCCCCATCGATCCGATGCTGATGCGGGATGGCGACCAGGGCAATCCCTTCGTCGCACAGGGGCGGGCCAATCCCACCGCTGAGGCGCTCCAGGCTATCGTCAGCAAGATTTCGGCGTGCGCCAAGGCTTGAGAAATTTGTTATCTATCTGAGATGACAAGGGAATTTTGGCTAAAAAAGAAATTGCACTGGAAAAATCCGGGGAAATGAGGTAGTAGTATCCATCTTACTGGACAGGCGGTTTTCCGCGCACGAACAGGGCGGAAACACAATCCTTTCGGGAGACGGTATCTATGCCCATGAAACATCGCTTCATTTTCCCGGATGTCCGGCGGCGGCGCCGTCGTCGCCGTCAGTCGCTGGTCGCACTGCTGGCGCTGGCGGTTCTGGCTTTTTTCCTGATCCGCGGACCGCAGGAACACGAAACCGCCCTGGTGGTGGATGAGGATGTCGTCGAGACGGCAATCGAGGAGACGGAACCCGAAGCGGCCCCAGCCGAGGAGTCGCCACGGGATCTGGCGTTGGACGGTGTCGTCCAGCCCGGGGAGACCTTCAGTTCCCTCTTGCGGGAATACCTCTCCCCGCAGCAGATCAGTGATCTGGCTGCGCGCAGCCGTAAGGTTTTTCCCCTCTCCCAGTTGCGAGCCGGTCAGCCTTACTCCCTGTCTCTGCAGGATGACAGCCTGGTCAGTTTTGTCTACGACATCGACCGGGAAAATCAGCTCAGCATCCGCTGCGAAGGAGAGGGCTGCGACGTCGACCGGGTGCCCATTCCCTACACGGTGCAGACAGAGACCATTTACGGAACGATCTCCTCCAGCCTTTTTGAGGCGGTGGCCAGCAGCAACGAAAGCGCCGAACTGGCGGTCGCCCTGGCCGACATTTTCGCCTGGGATATCGACTTTATCCGCGACATTCAGGAAGGGGATGCCTTTTCCGCCATGGTGGAAAAGCGCTACCGCGATGGTCAGCCCGCCGGCTATGGGCGGATTCTCGCCGCCGAGTTCAACAATCAGGGGAAGCCCTACCAGGCGATCCTCTTTCAGGATGGGAACAATCCGCCTCAGTATTACACGCCTGACGGCAAAGGGATGCGCAAGGCCTTTCTCAAGGCGCCCCTCAATTTCACCCGGATTTCCTCCGGCTTCACGAAAAAACGCTTTCATCCGGTGCTGCGGGTCTGGCGGCCGCATCTGGCTATCGATTATGCCGCGCCCACCGGTACCCCGGTGCGGACCGTGGCTGACGGCACGGTGATCAAAAAGAGCTATGACCGCTCCAACGGCAACCTGGTGCGTATGCGCCACGCCAATGGCTATGAAACGACCTATATCCACCTGAACAAGTTCGCCAAGGATTTGAAGGTGGGCAAGCGACTCAAACAGGGAGATCTGGTCGGCTATGTCGGCAGCACCGGCATCGCCACCGGGCCCCACCTCGACTTCCGCATGTTCAAGAACGGACGACCGATCAACCCGGCGACGGTCAAGTCGACCACCGCCGATCCGGTTTCGAAGGGGAATCTCGTCGCCTTCCAGGCCGAGGCGGTGCGCTTGCTCTCCGAACTGGAAGGCGGCAATATCCAGCAGGCCCGGGTCGAAACCGCCGAGAACGAGAAAAAACTGACGCCCTGATCGCAGGGTCCGGGCAAGAAGGAGACCTCATGTACACGGCTAAGGTCATGGATCATTTCGCCAACCCCCGGAATGTGGGGATCATCGAGGATGCCAATGTGGTGGTCCAAGTCGGCGATCCCGGTTGCGGGGACGGTCTGCTGATTTTCCTCAAGATCGAGGATGACCGTATCAGCGACATGAAGTACAAGATCTATGGCTGCGGCGCCGCCATCGCCACCTCGTCGATGGCGAGCGAGATGGCCATCGGCAAGAGTCTCGATGAGGTGCTGGTCGAGGTGACCGAAGAAAATATCGCCGCCGCCCTTGACGGCCTGCCGGACGAGAAGATGCACTGCTCCAATCTGGCTGCCAGCGCCCTGCGCGCCGCCATCGCCCAATACAAAGACATTCAGCGAAAAAAAGCGGCCGCCGCCGGTTAACTCCGACAACAGCCGCTTTGCCTTGTTCCTCAGACCCTTCTCTTTGCCTGGAGAAGGGTTTTTTGCATCTCAGTTGGCAAAGATGGCGCGCAGGTCTTCCTTGATCTCCCGGGGGGTGATGCCGAAGGTTTCGCTCCAGTTTTTGGGATCGCAGACGTTCCCTTCGAGGAGCATGGTCAGCTGCCCCGAGGTGATGGGGAAGCGCGGCACCCCTTCGAGGAGGTTGACCAGGGGTTTGACCAGGCACAGGGGCTGATGCAGTTTGAGCACCGTGCCCTTGCCGAGGGCGGCGCCGAAGGCGTCGAGCAGCTCGTCGTAGGTCAGGCTGGTGGGACCGCAGCAGCAGTAGGTTTGACCGATGCTCTCCGGCTTCGTCAGAGCGGCGACGAAGCCCGCCGCCACATCCTCCACCGCCACCGGGCTCATGCGGTACCGGCCGTCGCCGAAGACCGGAACGACCGGTAGCTTGCGCACCAGGTCGGAGAGCATGTGCACGAATTCCCCCTTGGCGCCGAAGATCAGGGACGGCCGGAAGATGGTCCAGTCGAGCCCCGATGCGCGCACCAACTCTTCGCCCCGCCACTTGCTCTGATGATAGGGGGTGGCGGCATTTTCCCGGGTGCCGTTGGCGCTCATCTGCAGATAGCGGCGCACGCCCTGATTTTTCGCGGCTTCAAGGAGGTTGCGCGTCGTCTCGACGTGCAGCTTCTCGAAAGTGACGCCCTTCGCCGGAATTTCGCGGATGATGCCGACCAGCTGGATGGCCGCTTCGCAGCCGGTCAGGGCGCCGGCGAGGGACGCAGGATCGACGGCGTCCCCCCGGCAAATATCGAGTTGAGGATGGATCGGCAGCTTGTTTTCGCTGCCGGCGCGGACCAGGGCGCGAACCTCGTGACCCGCCGCGAGGAGCTGTTTCAGCACTTCCTGACCGACAAAGCCGGTGCCGCCGGTGACAAAGACCTTCATGGAAACCTCCTTGACGTATTCTCTGCATTGATTGGGTCAAAATCGCGACATAAATGTGGGGGGACAATAGAAAGACTAAATTAGTGAATAGGCGGGAATGCTCGGGCGTGCTCGGGAATGGCCGGGATTCTGCTTTTATTTTCGGGCGGTTATCTTCGTGCGGCGCTTTGGGCCTGGCGGGCGGCGGCGGACATTCAAAACACTAAAAAACGGCGCTTCGGCAATTTTCGGACAATAGAAACACTAAATCGCACGGCACCCTTCAAGACCCTTCAAAAAGCCTTCAAACGCCAAAAACAGAGCATGAGCGGCCGCCCTTCACCGGGCCTCTTTCGCCTCTGTTATTTGGCTGTCTATCCAAGAAACTATCTCTTTTTTCACTTCATTCGGGGCTATGGCTCTGAAAAAACAAAATCGTTGGTCGATTTCATCGAAAATTTCCCAGTATTTAACGTTTTTTTCAGAGTCAGAGTTAAGGTCTTTGTGTTTTGTGTCGACAAGATTTCTTATTTTGTTGGCAATATCATAATCATGCAAAGCAAATGAAGGCTTATAAAATTCACTGATTATTGAAGCGATAACGAAATGGTTCCAGCTATTACCGGACTTCACATGATCGTGGAACTTGGCGTATATCAGACCTCTATTTTTTGAAGGTATATCTTTATAATGATCTGATTCTAAATAGTGGTCAATTATCTGTGTATTGACTAAAAACGATTTATTTAATTCGTTTTGTTCAATAGATTGAGCTTGAAAATCCCGCCTTTCCATTTCCCCAGCCCCGCACACAAGCCAGGCGGGGTTAACCCAAGGATAAACATCTAATATTTTTGCAAGGTTATCGGCATCAGGAACGCTGTCGCCTCGCTCCCATCTCCCTATCGTGTTCTTGTGAAAACCAAGCTTCTCGGCGAATTCACCTTGAAGAAGGTCCCCGCGTAAAATTCTGATCCTTTCCCCAATCCTCATCAAAACACCCGTTCTGGTGTCGCAGTTCTCTTGCCGGAACTGCGACATATTCGATTTTTGTAATATTGAATTGACGCAGTTCTGTATATATCCAGTATTTTTGAAGATTTTTTCTTAAAACAGCCAAACATGTTAGTTATTAAAAAATTCAAAAACTACGTCACTGGTTTTTTATGTTGACGATAAACACATGATCCTGTATTTAATTTAACAAGACAAACAGATTTCCCACCTTCGTCCCACAGAAAGGGCCGGTCGAATGTTCACTACTCGCCCCCCCAGAAATCCCGAATTAAGAAACGTCTGGATCATGGCCAATCTTCGGGCGCGTGGTTCCTCTTATGCGGCTATCGCCAAAGAGCTGGGGATCTCCCGGAATGCTGTTTCCATGGCCGCGAAAAAGCCCGCTCTTTCCGTCCGTTGTTGTGCCGCCATTGCCGAGAAGCTTGGGCTTCGTCCTCGCGATATTTGGCCAGAGCGGTTTTCCGCTGTTCAGGATTCTAACCTAACAAGTCGGGCTAAACAATGACAAAGGGCCGGAAAAGAATTGTCAACGATGCCGGGCAGCTTGGTCTTTTCGACCTTCTCAAGCAAGAGCAGGCCGAACGGATCGCCGCCCAGCCGGGCCGGTTGTCTATCTCTTCCCGCTTCATGGCGACGATACGCCAGGCCATGAAGAAGGCCGCCAAGAGCCGGGACGCGATAGCCGATGAAATGACCCACCTTGCCGGGCAGACCGTCACGGTCAACATGCTGAACAGTTGGACGGCGGAAAGCCACCCCCACCGGATGCCCGCCGAACTACTTCCGGCATTCTGCGCCGCCGTGGACAATACCGACCCGATACGGATTTTGGCCGAGACCGTCGGGATTTACACCCTCCCGGGCGTCGATGCCTTACGCGCCGAAGTTCAGAGGATTCGGGAAGAAGAACAGAAGTTGGCCGCCGAACGCAAGCGGCGTGAACTCTTTCTGAAGGAGCTGGGGCAATGAAGACCCATTACAACGCCGCCCTTCACCCCGAAACTCATGTGCTCCCCGCCTGTCGCGTCGGTACGATCGGCACCACGAAGCCGCGCCCCGCTTATCACGGCACAACCGCCCGCGAGAAAGTCACTTGCAAGGCCTGCATGTTGGCCCTGGGGGGCCGGAAATGACGTTGTTTCTTGCCACGGTTCAAGAAATCGCGGCCGGGCTTGGCGAAAAGCCAAGGACCGTTCAGCGATGGGCCAAGAAATCAAATTGGCCGCCTACCGGCGAAACCGTTCAGGGCGGGGGGTTCAGGTACAACGTGGACGAACTCCCCTTGAGCGACCAGGAGAAGACCAGAATCCGCGCCCATTTGCTGCTTTGTGTCCGCCCGGGCTCGACCGTTTCCACCCCCGAGGCCGCCGCGCCTGAAGCGCCCGCCGCTCCCTCGGCGGAATCCCGACTGACCGACGAAGACCGGGAAGCCCTTCATGCCTATGCCGCACAGAAGAGCACGAAGAACAGGGAGGGCGCGGCCCGGAAGGCGGAAGCGGTTCGCGCCGTGGAAACTCTCATGGCCCGGGGAACCGGGATAACGGCAGCCTGTAATGAAGTGGGCGCGAAGATTGGAAAAGGCGGGGACAGGGTGAGAGTCTGGTTTGAAAAAACCCGAGGCGTTGACCCTGGCGATTGGGTGGCAATCCTCGTTGACGCCCGAGGCGGGAACCGCCCGAAAAAGGACCCCAGCCCGGAAGTCTATGACTATATCAAGGCCGATTGGTTGCGGATCGAGCGGCCCACCTTCCAAGCCGTCTATGAACGGGCGGAACGAGCCGCCAAGGCCCACGGCTGGGAACTTCCCAGCTTGAAAACGATCAAGCGCAAGCTCGAAAACGAAATCCCCCACGCTCTTATCGTACTGAAGCGCCAAGGCGAAGACGCCTATAAGAAATGCTACCCGGCCCAAGAGCGAGACAAGACCGTTTTTCGGGCTCTCGAAGCGGTCAACGGCGACGGCTACACCTTCTTTAAATATGTCCGGTTCGAGTCCGGCGAGGTGTGCCGCCCTACCGCCTGGGTATGGCAAGACATTTATTCAGGGAAGATTCTAGCTTGGCGTCTCGACGTTTCAGAGAACAAGGACCAAATCCGACTTTCTATTGGCGACCTGATAGAACGCTACGGAATCCCTAGTTATTTTCTTCTAGATAACACCCGGGCCGCCGCAAACAAGGACGTTACGGGCGGAGTAAAAAACCGCTATCGCTTCAAAATATCGCCTGATGAGCCCCTGGGGCTGATTCCCCAACTAGGGGCGGCCGTTCATTGGGCCACGCCAGGCCATGGGCAAGCGAAACCTGTTGAACGATGTTTCGGTACTGGCGGACTTGGCGAGCATATCGACAAGCACCCGGCTTTTTCGGGGCGTGGAACCCAGGCCAATCCTATTCCCGTGGAAGAATTCGATGCGCTTATGGCGGCGGGAATCGCCGCGTACAACGCCCGCCCGGGCCGCCGTTCTAAGGTCTGCAACGGCAAGAGCTTTGACGAGGTTTTTGCCGAGTCTTACGCCAAGGGGCCAATCAGGAAGGCGACCCGGGAACAGCGGGCCTTGTGGCTGCTGGCTCCCGAACCTGTCACGGCCAACGCCAAAGACGGATCAATCAAGATCATGGGGAACCGCTACTGGTGCGACGAGTTGACCCGCTACAAGGGGAAAAAGCTGGTGGCGCGGTTCGACCCGGCCAACATGCACAAGGGCGCGATTGTCTACCAGTTGGACGGGCGGCGAATAGGGGAGGCGGAATGTATCCTCCCGGCCGGATTCAACGACCGGAACGCGTCCCGCGAACGCGCCAAGCAGGATAAACGGCGGAAAAAGCACTTGCGCGGAATCGAAAAGGCCGAAATACGGATGACGGCTATAGAGGCTTCGGAACTTCTACCGCAGGAAACCCCACCGGCCGCGCCGCCGTCGTCAAAAATTGTCGAGGGGATGTTTGGCAAGAAGGAGAAGAGCGCCGAAACCGACCCGGCAAGCGCCCACAATTTCGAGGAAATAGCGGAAGCGATGTATCTGCACAGCCTGAAAAA